>CANHCY010000037.1 GCA_947459295.1 Chitinophagaceae bacterium | reverse complement strand
ATTGTTTTAAAGGACGGATTACTTACATTAGATTATAAAAATAATACCTTGTTTCAAAAACAAATAGAATCTGCTGTATCAAAAGAAGATGAAGCAGCTTTTAATGTATTTTGTCAAGAACGCTTAAATCAATAACATGGCCAGTCCACTACAAGAGTCACCCTACATCTTATATTCAGACGGTGAAGGAAATATATACGAAGACACGAGTTTGTATGTGGTTGGTCGCGCTGGTTGGGACGCCATGCCCATAGATCCCGCAGATTGGATAGAACTTCCTGAAGGGGGTAATTTGTATGAATTACCTGGTAGACGTGGCATTGGCCTTGATGTTGAAACGGGAGAAATGCGATTATGTGATAAAGGTTGGGCCGTTGCCGCATTTATTCCACCCGCACATACCGGTTTATATATTGCCGCTTACGAAACAGAAGCAGAAGCGCCTACACTACCCTTGTTTTGCTACACAGCAGCGGGTTGGTTAGACAATAAAACATATGTACCAGCGGTAAGAATTGAACAAGATATTAGACAAGAATGCGCAGGATATGATGATGAAAAAATTGCTACAGGCACCGAAAAATTATTGGCCGATTATCCGCACAATAGGCTCGTAAAACATTTGATGGAAAATTGTTGTATGACTTACACATGTCCTGCTGCTCGAAATTTTTCTTTATCAAGATGGGAATGTCCCGTACCAACTTCACCAGCATGTAATGCCAATTGTATTGGATGTATTTCTTTTCAACCCTCCGATGAAACCATTGTTTCTACGCAAGACCGTTTAACGTTTAAACCTACCGCCGAAGAAATTGTAGAATTTACAGTGCCGCATTTAAAAAATGCGCCTTTCCCACTTATTAGTTTTGGGCAAGGTTGTGAAGGTGAGCCACTACTCATGTGGGAAACGATTAGAGAATCCATTATTGAAATTAGAAAACACACAGACAAAGGCAGTATCAATATTAACACCAATGGTTCTAAACCAGACGCCGTAAAAGCCCTATGTGAAGTGGGTTTAAACAGTATTCGTGTAAGTACAAACTCTGCGCGTAAACATATTTATGAGCCTTATTACAGGCCCAACAATTATCAGTTTGAAGACATCATTGAAAGCTTAAAAGTAATGCGCAGTTATGGTGGATGGGCAAGTATTAATTACTTTGTATTTCCAGGCATGACAGACAGTGTAGAAGAATATGAAGCGCTTCGTAAACTTATTATTGATACCGATTTAACCATGATTCAGTGGCGCAATTTTAACATCGATCCAGATTGGTATATGGGTAAAATTGGCGTAAACGAAACCGGCGAAATGCTTGGTGTTAAGCAACTCATGAGCCTCATTGCCGAAGAATTTCCAAAAGTAAAATTTGGATATTTTAATCCGCCAATAGAACGTATTAAAGGCAATTACGAAATGGATTTTGCCGGTGGACGCCCGTAATAATAGATACATAGGCATACTACTAGCTACTGTAGCAGCCATTATATGGGCGGGTAATTTTGTAATTGCCAGAGGCGTGAACCAGCAAATACCTCCTATTACACTTGCATTTTGCAGATGGTCTTTAGCCACCGTATTAATGATACCTATTGCTTTTAACGCGTTTAAAAATGAGTGGCATATTTTAAAAAAACACGGAGCCTATTTATTTTGGGTATCCCTTTCAGGTATTGCCATATTCAATACTTGTTTGTACATATCGGGGCATTATACCACCGCTATTAATATGGCGCTGATAAGCACTACTTCCTCTCCCATTTTTGCTACTACTTTTGCCATTATTTTTATTGGCGAACGCATCAATGCATTTAGACTTACTGGCATGCTGGTATGTTTAACTGGTGTTTTAATACTGATTTCTAAAGGCAGCTTGCAAACATTACTATCCTTTACTTTTTCGATAGGTGATTTATGGGCACTGGCTGGCGCCATTGCATTTGCTGTGTATAATGTACTTGTAAGAAAAAAGCCAGCTACCATTTCAGCGACCACATTTTTGCTGGCCATTTTTGGACTGGGCACTTTAATAATACTACCAGGTTTTTTAATGGAACAAGTAAGCGCCGCTCCTATTGCTTGGAACCAATCTTTGATGATGTCGCTTTTGTATTTAGGCGCCGGAACATCTGTGGTTTCCTTTTTATGCTGGAATGCAGCGATCAAAAGAATTGGCGCAGGCACCACCGTTTTATTTGGTAACCTGATCCCTATTATTAGCACCATCGAAGCCGTTTTATTTTTAAATGAACCTTTCCAAAAAATACATATGATTAGTGCGGGTATTGTTATTTTTGGACTAATAATTGCAAATTCAGGTCAACACAAAAAACATTTGCAGCATGTTTGATCAAATAGACAACCTTACTTTAATTTTTTTATGCATCGCTTCATTTGGAGCAGGTTTTGTAGACGCCATTGTAGGTGGTGGTGGGCTTATTCAAATGCCTATTGCACTTATTATGATGCCAAACTTTCCAGTTGCCACCGTAATTGGCACTTTAAAAATACCTGCATTTAGTGGTACTTTTTTTGCAGCCAAAGAGTACGTTAAACAAGTGAAAATTGATTGGAAACGAATTGCCTTAATGTGCACCATTGCATTTTCATTTGCTTTTTTGGGCTCAGAGCTATTAACTAAAATGGGCAACAGCTATATGAAACCTATTTTATTTTGTATTCTTATTGTTGTTGCCATCTATACCTATTCGAAAAAAAGTTTTGGGCAAGCGCAATCAAAACATCTTTCCAATAAATCGCTCTTGCTTCGAAGTATTCTTTTAAGTGCCACTATTGGATTTTATGATGGCTTTATTGGACCAGGCACTGGAAGTTTTTTAGTACTCGGTTTTATTGCTCTATTGGGTTACGATTTCTTGCATGCCAGCGCCAATGCCAAACTGGTAAATTTATCCACCAATTTTGGATCTATTCTGCTATTTATTTTAAAAGGATCCATTATTTGGGGTGTCGCCATTCCAATGGCTATTTGCAACGCAGTTGGGGGACTCTTGGGTGCTAAACTAGCCATAGCAAAGGGCAATCAATTTATCCGTGTGTTTTTTTTAATCATTATTTGTGCTACTATTTTAAGATTTGGCTACGACGTATTTTTCAAATAAGCGTTCTTAACTTTTTTTTAGGCCATAAAGGTGGATTACTCACCCTAATTAGCGTTAATTTTCAACATTCATTTGAATTGACGCCTTAACACGTAGCTTTATAAGCATTAATACCTATTTACATGACCATTGGGTTTGAAAAAGAAAAAAATATTAAAGCAGGACTAATAACAGCCGTTATTTGTTTGTTGCTTTTTTGCCTTTTCTTTTTTCTAACATGGGAACTTCCTAAAATACCAACACCAACTTTTGGAGAAGGCATTGAAGTAAATTTAGGTAATTCAGAAACTGGCTTTGGTACCGAACCCCCTCAAATACCCGGAGAAGCGGCCACAGAAACGGATAATACCAATACAACCCCGCCAAAACAAGTTGAGGCAAGTAAGCCCATTCAAACAGATGCTAACGAAACAAATGAGGCAGCGGCAGTAGCTACAAAAACGGTCAAAAAAGAAGCGGTAACAACACCTCCTGTTCCTACACCACCAAAACCAAAAGCAGTCTTTGGTGGCGGTTCAAGCACTACTACAAGTGGCAATAACGCAGATAGTTATAACGGAAAAACGGATCAAGGCATTGCTGGTGGCAAAGGTGATCAAGGAAAACCAAATGGCAACCCTAATTCAGATAGCTACACCGGTAATGGCGGCAATGGTACTGGCGGACCTGCTGGTGCAGGTGGCGGTGTAAGTATTAGAACCGGTCTGGATGGTAGGCGCATAACAAAACTTCCAAGTTTTGAAGATGATTTTAATGAAAATGCAAAAGTAGCGGTAGACATTGTAGTGAGCGATAATGGACAAGTT
Organism: Chitinophagaceae bacterium; assembly: GCA_947459295.1. Classification (GTDB taxonomy): domain Bacteria; phylum Bacteroidota; class Bacteroidia; order Chitinophagales; family Chitinophagaceae; genus Sediminibacterium. The sequence continues at coordinate 17,339 of CANHCY010000037.1, read as the reverse complement.
ATAAGTGCTACAGTAAACCCTCGAGGTACCACAACAACAAACGCGAGTATCCGAAATATTGCCCTTAAAAAAGCAAAGATGCTCCGCTTAAATGCAGGCAGTGATCCCGAACAAAAAGGAACGATTGTATTTAGTTTTAAGATTCACGAATAAATGAATTACGATCAAACACTTGAGTATTTATTTACACAACTTCCTATGTTTAGTCGTGTTGGTGCAGCTGCTTACAAAGCTGATTTAACCAATACCATCAAGCTTTGTGCGGCACTGGGCAATCCACAACACCAATTTAAATCTATTCACGTAGCTGGCACCAATGGCAAGGGTTCTACCAGTCATATGCTCGCTTCTATTTTACAAACCGCAGGTTATAAAACGGGGCTATACACATCGCCACACCTAGTAGATTTTAGGGAAAGAATTAAAATTGACGGCGCCTATTGTTCCAAAGAATTTGTTGTTGATTTTACAGAAAAGATAAAGCCAGTGATTGAGGAAATTCAGCCATCTTTTTTTGAAATAACTGTTGCGATGGCCTTTAGCTATTTTGCGGCGCAAAAAGTTGACATAGCGGTTATTGAAGTAGGTCTTGGCGGACGCTTAGATAGCACTAATATAATCACACCTGAAGTTTCGGTTATCACTAATATAGGACTTGATCATACACAGTTTTTAGGAGATACCATACCCCAAATTGCAGGTGAAAAAGCAGGCATCATTAAAAAAGAAGTGCCTTGTGTTATTTGTGAATACACACCTGATACTAAGCCCATTTTTGAAGCAGCCGCTAACAATACGACTATCACTTATGCATCTAATGTATATAGCATACAGGAGATCAAATATTCGCACGATTTTTTACAAGTGGATGTTGCAAATAATGCAACCGGAGCAACCGATACTTATACACTTGATTTAAATGGAAGCTACCAAGCAAAAAATGTTTTAGGCGTATTAACTGCTGTTGGTCTTTTACAAAACAAAGGATGGAAAATAACGAATGAAAATATTGCAACGGGCCTTAGTCGTGTAAAAATAAATACCGGACTCTATGGAAGGTGGCAAGTGATTGAAAATAACCCCACTACTGTTGTTGACGTAGCACACAATGTGGCAGGTATCCAAACATTACTCGCACAAATAGCGCTTATAAACTACAGCCATTTACATCTTGTTTTTGGTATGGTAAAAGACAAAGACATTGACAGTGTACTTGCTTTATTGCCAGCGCATGCAACATATTATTTCACTAAGGCACAAATTGAAAGAGCCATTGATGCGCATGAACTGCAAGAAAAAGCGGGCGTGTATGGTTTACAGGGCCACACTTATTTAACGGTAAATGAAGCTATAACTGCTGCTAAATTCCATGCCTCCTCTTCTGATTTAATTGTGGTATGCGGAAGTGTTTTTTTAGTGGGAGAAATTGAAGGCATTATACCATCAACTGTATTGTAGCCAACCGAGTTGAATGAGGGCTTCATATATGGGCCCTAACTGAACACCATGCATGATTTTATTTTGCTGGAGTAGTTCAATAAAATCTTGTTTACTATACAACACTACTTCAATGTCTTCGTAAAAATCTGGATTGATATGCTTAGTAGGCACTGCATTTTCAATTAAATAAAAATAAGCGGTGTTGTCATTGATGGCTGGATTGGGAGCCAGCTTACAAATGAACCGAATATGATCAGAAGTATAACCCGTTTCTTCGATGGTTTCTCTAAGTGCCGCTACCGCAGGGTCTTCCCCTTCATTAATAACACCACCAGGCAGTTCTAGGGTTACTGCATCTACAGGGTAACGGTATTGTTTTACTAAAACAATTTCATTGTCAGGTGTTACGACAACCGCATTGGCCCAATTAGGAAGTTCAACCACGTAATACGGATCAATTATTCTTCCATCCGGAAATTGACAAGCGTCGGCCCTAGCTTTAAACCACTTGTCTTCAAATACTTTTTTTGATGAAATTTTTTTCCAGCGCTGCTCTCTCATGCCTTACAAATAAATATTACCAGCCTTTGTTTTCTTTTAATGTTTTGATATGCGCTACGTGGTGTTTACCATGCCATGCATAAATGCCAAGCATATCCCAAAGTGTAATTTGACCTCTACGCTGTGGATTAAACAAGGTTTTTTCAAAATCAGCGTCCGACATATTTTGAAGTAGTGTTAACCAGCGTTTATGCAGCGCATAAAGTAAGGTAATAGAAACATTGATGGGCTCTTTAACTACATCGGCTGTTTCTGACCAAGCGTTTTCTTCGTATGGTTTAATGGTAGGGTTATCTTCTGTTAAAGCAAGTTTAAACCTGATAAAAGAATTCATATGACTATCTGCCATATGATGCACGAGTTGGTGCACCGTCCAGCCTCCCTCTCTGTAAGGGGTATGTAATTGCGCTTCGTCTAAATTTTCGATAGACTGCTCTAGTTCATTTGGTAAAAACTGAATATCTGCAAGCCATATTTTCTTTTGTGCCTGCGAAAAAGGTTGTGCTTCGTATTTTCCAATTGGATATCTAGGATCTTTTTCCATGCTTTTTAATTTATGCTTCTCTTAGTGCGTGTCCTGTTAAATGAATAAACACGTCTTCTAAGTTGGCCTGCTTTACTTCTTTTGGTTTTTCAAAACCACCAGCCACTAAATCATCAATTAATTGGTCCGGTGTATTTATGGCAATGAGTTTACCACTATCTACAATGGCCACCCTATCACATAGTATTTCAGCTTCATCCATATAGTGCGTGGTAATAACCACCGTTGTGCCACTATCTCTAATAGATCTGATGAGGTCCCATAAATTTCTGCGGGCTTGAGGATCTAGTCCTGTAGTAGGTTCGTCTAAAAAAATTAAAATTGGCTTATTAATTAAAGTAGTTGCAATAGAAAAACGTTGTTTTTGTCCGCCACTCAATTCTTTAAATTTTGCTTTTGCTTTGTCCCTAAGGTTGACGCTATCAAGTATCGCCATAGGATCAATTTCCTCATTATATAATCCGGCAAATAAATCTAGTAACTCAATTAAATTAAGCCCGGGGTAAAAACCCGCTGTTTGTAATTGAACGCCAATTATTTTTTTAACCGCCGCAGGATCTTTTTCAATATCAAACCCATTTACAGTTACAGTACCGCTTGTTTTTTCGCGCAGGGTTTCAATAATTTCAAGCGTGGTAGATTTTCCGGCGCCATTAGGACCTAAAAGACCAAATATTTCGCCGGGATATACTTCAAAACTGAGCCCTTTAACGGCTTCAAAATCGCCGTATTTTTTAGTAAGGTTTTCTACTTTAATAATGGGGTCCAACATAGCTACTCTTTAATAAGGTAAAGATAGTGCTTAAGCGCAAGTTATTGTACCTTTACAACCCAATTAGCGCTTATGCAATTACAATGGATCCCTGCTCAACAACTACAGTCTAAAGAAGCATTTTTAAATATCGTTGCTGCCTATCAAGCGGCAATCACTGCTTCCATTAGCGGCGCGGCATTCGATTCAAATGACTCAACAACGCAAGATTCAAGTGCAACCTGCTTTTTAGTGGAAACCCCTGCCCTTATCGAGTCTGCGCTATCTGAAGTATCCAGTGCATTTTTCGATGGCAACAAAGACATTGCATTGCAATTATTTGAGGCAGTAAAAAAGAATGTATTTAACCTTGTTGATACTTTATTAGTAGACCAAAAAGATGCTTGCATTTCCCGTTTAGGTGATTTATTTACAGAAATTGAGTGGCTGCTACACGACAAGCCCGTTCGCTCTTTTCTTTATTATAAAGATCAAATTGTATGTACCGGCGCCGTTCTTGGCTCCGCTCTTCTCCACCATTTTTTATTAGAAGAAGGTATTGACAACGAATTTTTAGACGTGCGCGATTGCATTGTTGCATCGGATAAATTTGGAGGGGCGATTGTTATAGAAGATATTTCGCTCAAAAGATTACAGCAAACAATACATACTGCTAGTGTTGTTGTAACGCAGGCGGGCATTGGAGCCACCGATCAAAATGAAAATGCAAGGTTAACTGAGGCGGGTAGTATTTGGTTGCAGAGGACCCTTACGGGTTTATAAACCTGCCGGCGCCTCTAAAGGCTTTAGTATAATATTTTTCCGACAAATCACTAATGGTAACGCCTTTGGACGTGGAGGCGTGTGCAAATTTATTGTTGCAAACATATACACCCACGTGCGTGATAATCATTGACGCCGATACCGTATTAAAAAATACTAGGTCGCCTTCTTTTAAATTTTTTGTTTCTATTTTAGTGCAAGCATCAAATTGCTGTTGCGAATTTCTTGGGATTTTTACATTGTAAACATCTCGCAGTATCACTTGTGTAAACGAAGAACAATCGATACAAGAATCTGTGCTGCCACCAAAACAATACTGTGTTCCATACCACTTTTCTAATTGGCTAAAGAGTAACATATTGGTTAATTCGGTTGGTGCAACACCTAGTAAATTTGCATATTTATTGGGAAGGGAAAGCGCTGCATCATAAGTTGGCTTTTTGGTATTTGCTGGCTCCACTTTTGGCGCAGTAACTTTAACGCCCGCTAGCTTTACTTCGCCTGGCAAAACGGCCAAATTATCCAAAAAACCACGTGACATTGAGGAACGACTCCCCGCCACTTTGTTATTGCTGGATCGGTCTTTAGAAGTGAGCTTACCCAGTGATTTACAACCTGAAAGCACTAAAAGGGCCGAAACGGATAATATATATACTTTATTACGCATAAATATGGGACAAGTATAGGCCTAATAGCCAGTAAAATGGACCCCTGCGCATAACTTTTTAACAATCTGTTCCACTCCTCTACAATTGTGGATAACTGCACCCCAAAAGGTTGCGTTTGAGTCAGGATATTTGGGCCATGCCAACTTTTTCACACTTACACGTTCACACCCAATATTCACTGTTAGACGGGGCGGCTTCGGTAGAAAAATTATACGATAAAGCGATTGAAAATAAGATGCCGGCGCTTGCCATTACGGATCATGGAAATATGTTTGGCGCATTTGAATTTGTAAGTCAGGCATGGAAAAAAACGAAGGTTGTAGGTAAGGATGCATTTGGAAATGATATTTTAGAACCCATTGTTAAACCCGTGGTGGGTTGCGAGTTTTATGTGGTAGAAGACATGCACATAAAAACCTTTACCAAAGAACATAAAGACAAAAGATACCACCAGGTTTTACTGGCAAAAAATAAAAAGGGATACGAGAATTTAGTAAAACTTACATCGCTAGGATTTATTGAAGGGATGTATAGCAAGTACCCCCGTATCGATAAAAAATTAATTGAACAGTACCACGAAGGTATTATTGCTACTACTTGTTGTATTGGCGCCTACGTACCACAAGCTATTTTAAATGAAGGCCCCGAAAAAGCAGAGAAAGAATTTAAGTGGTGGCTAGATTTATTTGGAGAAGATTATTTTATTGAAATTCAGCGCCATAATATTAAGGAGCAGGAGATTATTAATAATACCTTATTACAATTTTCAAAAAAGTTTAACGTACCTGTTATTGCTACCAATGACAGCCACTATGTAGACCAGGACGATGCCAATGCGCACGATATTTTACTCTGTATCAATACCGGCGAAAAGCAAAGCACGCCTGGTTTTGATGATTTTGTAAATGATGATGCACAAATAAAAAATAGACGTTTTAAATTCCCCAACGATCAGTTTTATTTTAAAACGCAGGAGGAAATGGGGAAGCTTTTTAGCGATATCCCAGCATCACTCGATAATACCAACATAATTGTTGACCGTGTAGAAGTCCTCAATTTAAAAAAGGATATCCTACTACCGGCCTTCCCTATTCCAAAAGAATTTCAGATTCACAAAGACGCCAACTTAAACCAGTGGGAGTTTTTGCAACATATTACGCGCGAAGGTGCTAAAATGCGCTACAACGATGTAACACCAGAAATTCAAGAACGCCTCGACTTTGAATTGTTTACCATTAAAACCATGGGCTTTGCGGGTTACTTCTTAATTGTAAGTGACTTTATTAAAGCAGGCCGGGAAATGGGTGTATTTGTTGGACCTGGTCGTGGATCCGCGGCGGGCTCAGTAGTAGCCTACTGCATTGGTATCACCAATATTGACCCTATCAAGTACAACTTACTATTTGAGCGTTTCTTAAATCCCGACCGTAAGAGCATGCCCGATATCGATACGGACTTTGACGATGAAGGTCGTCAAAAAGTGATCGATTATGTGGTAGATAAATATGGCAAAAATCAGGTAGCGCAAATTATTACCTACGGTACCATGGCTGCTAAAATGAGTATCAAAGACGTAGCCCGCGTTCTTGATTTACCGCTCGCCGAAAGTAATGTGCTTGCAAAATTAGTGCCCGATAAACCTGGCACCGAGCTAGGTAGAGTTTTACACGCTCCTCTTACCATTAAAGAAGGCGCAAAATCATTAGAAGAAAAAGAAGGTTACCAACAAGAAGACATTGACAATGTCAAAAAACTTCGAGAAATTTATAAGGGCAATGATATTCGTGCACAGGTTTTAAAAGAAGCAGAAAGATTAGAAGGTTCTGTTAGAAACACGGGCATACACGCTGCCGGTATTATCATTGCACCGCAGGATTTAACCACCTTAATTCCAGTAGCAACTGCTAAAGATTCTGATTTGTGGGTCACACAAATTGAAGGCAGTATTATCGAAGATGCCGGCGTTATTAAAATGGACTTTTTGGGGCTTAAAACCCTTTCCATTTTAAAAATGGCGCTCGCGCTTATCAAACAAAACCATGGCGTTGTTATTGATTTAGATACCATTCCATTAGACGACGAAAAAACATTTAAGCTTTACCAACAAGGAGAAACCAATGCCACATTCCAATTTGAAAGTGTGGGCATGCAAAAATATTTACGCGAATTAAAGCCCGATAAATTTGACGACTTAATTGCCATGAACGCCCTTTACAGACCAGGGCCTATTGCGTACATTCCCAATTTCATTGATCGTAAACATGGCCGTGAAGCCATCAGTTATGACCTCGATGAAATGAAAGAAATATTGTCTGAAACCTACGGCATTACCGTTTATCAAGAACAGGTAATGTTACTCAGTCAAAAAATTGGCGGCTTTACAAAAGGTGACGCCGATGTGCTGCGTAAAGCCATGGGTAAAAAACAAAAATCGGTGCTGGATAAAATGAAAGCACAGTTTGTGGAAGGTGCTACTAGTAAAGGTCATGACGCACAAGTACTCGAAAAAATCTGGACAGACTGGGAAGCCTTTGCACAGTATGCATTTAACAAATCACACTCCACCTGCTATGCTTATGTAGCTTACGAAACTGCCTATTTAAAAGCGCACTACCCTGGAGAATATATGTCGGCGGTATTAAACAACCAAGGCAGTATTGATAAGATCACCTTTTTTATGGAAGAGTGTAAACGCATGGGCATTAAAGTACTAGGGCCGGATATTAATGAATCACTTAACGGTTTTGCCGTTAACCAAAAAGGCGAAATTAGATTTGGACTAGGCGGCTTAAAAGGTGTAGGTGAAGCTGCTATTGAAACCATTATTAAAGAAAGAGAAAAAGGTGGCTCCTTTGCAAGCATTTTTGATTTTATCAAAAGAGTGATTAGCAGAAGTGTCAATAAAAGATCATTAGAAAGTTTAGCTTACTCTGGTGCATTTGATTGCTTTACAGATTTTCATAGAGCGCAGTATTTTAAAATACCAGATGGTGAGCGCGTTTCAGGACTCGAAAAAATTATCAATTACGGTCAAGCGCTTCAAAGCCTTAGTGCTGGATCTACCAATACTCTTTTTGGAGATCTTTCTTCTGCAATGCAAGTGCCTGTTCCTAAACTTACCAAAACGGAACCTTGGACCCTCACCGAATTACTCGAACATGAAAAAGAAGTGACGGGTATGTTTATGAGTGGGCATCCTTTAGATCACTTCAAATTTGAGCTGCGCTATTATGGTATCACCAATATTGCAGATTTTAATGAAATAAAAGAAACCTTACAATTACAACCCAACCCAGGTCGCGCCATAAAAGTGGCCGGACTTATTATTGACGTACAACACCGCGTTACTAAAACAGGTAAAAATTTTGGTTCTTTTGCGATTGAAGATTTTAGTGGCAAAACAGAATTTGTTTTGTGGAGTGAAGACTATATTAAATTTCAAAACTATTTAGAAAAAGGACAAAACGTTTTACTCAATGGTTTTTTCAGACCTCGTTATAACCGACCTAACGAATTTGATTTCAAAGTTAGTTCCATGAACCTATTAGAGACTGTAAAACAAAATTTAACCAGGAGTTTAGACATCAATGTGCACGCTGCTTCCCTTACGCCGCAGTTTGTTGAGTTTATCGAAACCAACGTAAAAAAATACCCAGGCAAGTCTAGTCTTCGATTTAATGTTTTGGAACCCAAAGAAAACTTGTTGGTAAGTTTATACAGTTTTGACAAAGGATTCCAAATGAATGAGGAAATGGCAGGCTTTTTACTCGATAATCCCGATGTGGAGGTGCAAGTAGGACTCGTTGGCTAATGTGGAAAAGTCAATGTGGCAGTTGCAGGGTTTGGATTTAAATTTGACACTTCTTACTTATTAAACTTTACTTACAATTTTAAATAAAAAATGATGGCTTTAGAATTAACAGACGCCAATTTTCAGGCAACAGTATTAGACAGCGACAAATTAACTTTAGTGGATTTTTGGGCTGAGTGGTGTGGACCTTGCAGAGCTATTGGACCCGTTATCGAAGAATTGGCAAAAGAATATGATGGCAAAGTAAACATTGGAAAAGTAAACGTAGACAACAACCCTAATTTGAGTGTCAACTACGGTATCACTTCTATTCCAGCTATCTTATTTATCAAAGGTGGTCAAATTGTAGACAAACAAATTGGCGCAGTACCTAAATCGGTACTTGACAAAAAGATACAATCTTTAATGTAAGAATAGTATCTTACCACTCTAACTTGCCTAAATAAATAGCATGGACAAATTTCACGGTGTACTAGGTATTATCCTAATTCTAGGCATTGCCTTTTTGTTTTCAAACAATAAAAGAAGGATCAATTACAGATTAGTCGTGAGTGGCATGCTATTGCAAGTAGTGATTGCAGTTCTTGTATTAAAAGTTCCGCCCGTTACCTGGTTTTTTCAAAAACTAGGCCACGGTATGGAAAAAATTGAACGTTTTGCTAGAGAAGGTGTTGCCTTTGTGTACAGAGGTGTTATGGTAAACGCACCAGACGGTGTTAAAGACTTTGGACAAGGTGGTTTTGTATTTGCTTTTAGTGTCACCGCTACCATTATATTAGTGTGCGTTTTAGTTGCTATTTTATATCACTTTGGTGTGATGCAATTTATTGTTTCGATTATCGCCAAAGCCATGAACTTTATCATGCGCGTAAGTGGCGCCGAAGCATTAAGCAATGTAGCCAGTGCCTTTGTGGGTCAAGTAGAAGCCCAGGTAATGATCCGTCCGTATTTAAATGGTATGACAAAAAGTGAGCTTCTTGCTAGTATGAGTGGTAGCCTTGCTTGTATTGCGGGTGGTATATTAATTGTATACGCGAACATGGGCGCCAAAGCTGAGTACTTGTTAACGGCTAGTTTAATGGCAGCTCCAGGCGCACTCGTTATTTCTAAAATTGTTTTTCCTGAAACCGAAGAATCGGAAACCATGGGAAAAGTAAAACTTGAAGTAAAAAGCCCATACAGTAATATTATTGATGCCATTTCTCATGGCGCCAGCGATGGGATGAAAATTGCTGTGAACGTAATTGCCATGCTTATTGGTTTTATTGCCTTAATTGCTTTTTTAAACTATATACTAGGCCTTGTTTACCCGGGTTTATCACTTGATTTTATTTTTAGCAAAATATTTTATCCAATGGCTTGGGCCATGGGTGTTCCAGGCCAAGACGTCGCCAATGCAGCTACCCTACTAGGTCAAAAATTAACGATCAACGAGTTTGTTGCGTTTAACAATTTGACCACAAAAGCCGTTCCAATCGTATCAGAAAAAGGACTCTTGATTGTAAGTATCGCTATTTGCGGTTTTGCAAACTTTAGCAGCGTTGGTATGCAAATTGGCGGTATTGGTGAACTTGCTCCTTCTCGTAGAGCCGACCTTGCCAAACTAGGCTTAAAAGCCTTGTTGTGCGGTACTTTGGCGTCTTATTTATCGGCTAGTATTGCCGGTATTTTAATGGGTTAGTCTCAAACTTGTTGTAACTTTGCAGCCTAAATAAATGACTGCGAGATGGGTACCAACAAAGCTGCCATTGTTTCTTTAGTAGAAGCAACCAAAGACAAAGAACTCCAACAAATAGCCAATAAAATAATCAACAAAGAACGTATTCCTTTTGATGACGGCGTTTTGCTATTTGAAAAAGGTTCCTTATCGTGGCTCGGAACACTTGCCAATTATGTACGCGAACAAAAGCACGGTGACAAAACTTATTTCAATAAAAATTTTCATATCGAGCCTACCAATGTTTGCGTATTCTCATGCAAATTTTGTTCCTACTCAAAACTATATGCCAATAGAGAAGAAGGTTGGGAATTAAGCATCGAACAAATGATGCACATTGTAAAAAGTTACGACGGCAAACCAGTTACTGAAGTACATATTGTAGGTGGCGTTCATCCAAAAATGAACCTTAACTTTTTTCTTGAATTATTACAAGCCATAAAAGCACACCGTCCAGATTTACATATCAAAGGCTTTACACCCGTAGAGCTGGATTACATGTTTAAAAAAGCAAAAGTTACCACAGAGGAAGGCATGAAACTTGCGCACGCGGCAGGACTTGATTCACTACCTGGTGGTGGTGCCGAAATTTTTCATCCAGAAATTAGACAACAAATTTGCGAAGACAAAGTAGACGCAGATGGTTGGTTGCATATTCACAAAGTAGCACACAATTTAGGCATGCATAGCAATGCTACTTTACTTTATGGTCATATCGAAAAATACTGGCACCGCATAGATCATATGGAACGCCTTCGTCAACTGCAAGATCAAACAGGTGGCTTTAATACTTTTATTCCTCTAAAGTTCCGCAACCAAGATAATGACATGAGTCATGTAGCAGAGTCTACTACTATTGAGGACATGCGCATGTACGCTATATCACGCCTGTACATGGATAATTTTGCGCACATCAAAGCATACTGGCCAATGCTTGGAAGACAAAATGCGCAGCTTACTTTATCGTTTGGCGTCAATGATATTGATGGCACGATCGATGACTCTACAAAAATTTATGCAATGGCTGGTAGTGAAGAACAAACACCTACTATGAGCACCGCCGAACTGGTTAGACTCATCAAACAAGTAAAAAGAGAGCCGATAGAGCGTGGTACACTTTACAATGAGATAAAAAATTACACATTGGTGCCAGATGAAGAATTGGTGTAAGTTAGGTACATGAATGCTGGTTCATTGAACCAATTGCTTAACACTCTGATAAACTAATTGGGACGTGCACCGCTAGTCCACCATCTGCGGTTTCCTTGTATTTGCTGTTCATGTCTTGTGCGGTATCCCACATGGTTTGAATCACTTTATCTAAACTAACAATTGCAAAATCTGGCGTGCCCTGAAGTGCGAGTTGTGAAGCTGTAATTGCTTTAACGGCGCCCATCGTATTACGCTCAATACATGGTATTTGAACGAGCCCACCAATTGGATCGCAAGTAAGTCCTAAATGATGTTCCATGGCAATTTCAGAAGCCATTAGTACTTGACGTTGGGACCCTCCCATTAATGCGGTTAAGCCTGCTGCAGCCATAGCAGAGGAAACACCAATCTCCGCTTGACATCCACCCATCGCCGCAGAAATGGTAGCCCCTTTTTTAAACAAACTGCCTATTTCTGATGCGGTTAATAAATAAGTAATAATATTTTCTTCGATTTCTTTGGAAGATTTTCCATGCGCACAAAAACAAATATAATATTGAAGTACTGCAGGAATTACGCCGGCAGCACCATTAGTAGGTGCAGTTACCACTCTACCAAATGAAGCGTTTTCTTCATTAACAGCAAGTGCAAAGACACTTACAAAATCTAGGATATAACTAAAATCATTACCGCCTTTTTGTATGAGCGATGTCCACGCATCATATCCATCATACTTGCCGTCTTTTAACAACCGCTTATTGGTGGCTGCCGCCCTCCGCTTTACTTCTAGTCCACCAGGTAGCATACCACCTTGATGAACCCCACGGTACATACAATCTCGCATGGCATACCAAATGTTGAGTACACCTTGTTTTATTTCGGGTTCACTACGCCTCGTTAGTTCATTTTCAAAAACAATATCACGAATAGTGAGCCCCGTTTTCATACACCAATGGAGTAAATCATTGGCATGACCAATGGTAAAAGGAACTTCTATATTTTCTTTTTGTACGGGCGCTTTTCCTTCCTGCACAATAAATCCACCCCCTACCGAAAAATAAGTTTCGGCTATTTTATTTCCATCCTTTAATTCAATTAAAAACGTTAACCCGTTGGGATGAAATGGAAGTGATTCGGTTTTTAAAAACTGAATATGATGTGTAGGATCAAAAAATAGTTGCGACTGATTTTTTAATAATAACCGATGCGCCGCTGAGACCTTAGTAATGAGCTCGTCCATAATACCAACATCAATGGTTTCAGGATCATAACCCATTAACCCCAGCATCACCGCAATATCAGTACCATGCCCTTTGCCCGTTTTTGCAAGTGACCCATAGAGTAAAACAGTTATGGACTGAATATGATCCGTTTTTTGGGAAGTCTCCAGCTTTTGCATCACATCCAGCGCTGCACGCCATGGGCCCAACGTATGGGAACTTGATGGCCCCACACCAATTTTAAACATATCAAATACCGATATAAAATCATGCTCCGCCATCATACAATCGTTGTAAATACAAAACTAACGAAAGTTAGCAAAAACTAGGCTTTTTTACATCGAAGCCAACTTATCCCCATTAAGTGTTCCCCTGCTTTTGATGGCGTGATGGTAAGCCAAGATTCACGAACTTTGCTCCGCAATCGAACCCATTTAAACACTATTTAATAAAAGTAAGCATGCAACTCTCTACACTACTTGACCGTTTCGCGGAACCAGAAACCCTCAAAATGGCCAAATTAGGTCGTGAATTAAGGGCAAAAGGTATTGATGTCATTGACCTTAGTTTAGGAGAACCAGATTTTGATACGCCGCAGCACATCAAAGATGCTGCTATTAAAGCCATCAATGATAACTGGAGCCACTACACCCCTGTTGCTGGTTTTGCAGATTTAAGAGAAGCTGTTTGTACCAAATTAAAAAGAGATAATAATTTAGATTACTTACCAGAAAATATTGTGACTTCTACCGGTGCTAAGCAAAGTTTAGCAAACGCTATTTTAGCTTTAGTAGACGAAGGTGATGAAGTTATTATCCCAACACCATACTGGGTTACGTACTCAGAACTTGTAAAAATTGCGCGTGGTAAAGTAATTGAAATTAGAACCACGGTGGCTAACCAGTTTAAAACAACACCCGCTGAGTTAGAAGCAGCGATAACACCTAACACAAAAGTGTTTATGTTTTCGTCGCCCTGTAATCCTTCTGGTGCCGTATATACATTAGCTGAGTTAACAGCACTTGTAGAAGTGTTTAAAAAGTATCCAAACATTATTATTTTATCGGACGAAATATACGAATACATCAATTTTGAAGGTAAGCACGAAAGCATCGCGCAATTTGCAGAAATCAAAGACCAAGTAGTTGTAATCAATGGCCTTAGTAAAGGTTTTGCAATGACAGGATGGAGACTTGGTTATACTGCATCTAACACCACCATTGCAAAAGCCATGGAAAAATTACAAGGACAATTTACAAGTGGAACTTGTTCTATCACACAAAAAGCTGCAGTAGCTGCGCTTACTGGTGATTTAAGACCATCTCAAGAAATGACGGAAGAGTTTACACGCAGAAGAACAAGAACCTTAGAACTTGTAAAAGCAATGCCTGGTTTTATTTGCTTTGAACCTCAAGGTGCTTTTTATGTGTTCCCAGATGTAAGTGCATATTATGGTAAATCTGTAAATGGCGAAACCATTAAAAACGCCGCAGACTTTAGCATGTACTTATTAAATACAGCGCACGTTTCAAGTGTAATGGGTGATGCATTTGGTGAGCCTAATTGTGTTCGTTTCTCTTTTGCAAATAGCATGCAAAATATTGAAAAAGCATGGGCGCGCATCAAAGACGCACTCGGGGCTTTACAATAATCCATGGAAGAAGAAATAGAAAAAAAACAAGGACTACCGCTAGCTCAAAAGCTAGAAATGTTTAGCAATAGACTTACTAAAGTATTTAAGCACCGCAGTAAAATTGCTAGGCGCACCGGCGTGGGCTGCTATCGAATATACGAGCACGATCTTCCTGAATTTCCTTTTTGCATAGAAGCCTACGAAAATAAAATTTACGTATCGGAATATGTAAGAAGGCATGGTATGACCGACGAAGAGCATGATGAATGGCTACAACCCTCACTCGAAATCATAAGCGAAATAACCGGCACGCCGCTTACCAGTATTTACAAGCGAGAAAGAAAAAAAATGTCTCATAGAGACGAGCAGTACGAAAAAGTAGATACCAAGCAGGAGTTTTTTACCGTGCTCGAAAACGATTTAAAATTTCAGGTAAACCTAACCGACTATTTAGATACCGGACTTTTTCTAGACCACCGCATTACGCGTGAAATGGTGCGTAAAGAAGCAAAAGATAAAAGGTTCCTTAATTTATTTTGTTACACAGGATCTTTTTCGGTGTATGCGGCAGCTGGTGAAGCAGCCACAGTAACATCAGTAGATTTATCCAAAACTTATTTAGGTTGGGCCGAAACCAATATGGCCATTAATCTATTAAAAGACCCTAGCAAATATTTTTACATACACGCCGATGTAAAACAGTATTTAAAAACACTGGCACCCAACAGTTTTGATTTGATTGTGATGGACCCTCCTACGTTTAGCAATAGCAAGCGTATGAAAGATTTTTTAGACATTCAAAGGGACCACGTTGAGCTTATCAATGATATGCTTGCTGCAACAACAACAGGTGGCACACTTTATTTTAGTACGAATTACACCAAATTTATTTTAGACGAAGCTTCTATTAAAGCAAGTAGTATCAAAGACATCACAAAAACCACAACCGGTTTTGATTTTGAAGGAAAATTAAAACGCTGGTGCTACCGCATAATTAAATAACGCTATTGTATACATAAAAAAGTCCCCTGTGAAAACACAGGGGACTTTTTTTATTCATCCTATGTAAAACCTATTTCACTTCTTCAAACTGCGCGTCTTCTACATTGTCGTTTTGTGGTTGTGCACCACCAGCTTCAGCACCCGCAGCACCAGCTTCTGGGCTAGCAGCTTGTTGCGCTTTGTAGATTTCTTCAGAAGCCGCCGTCCAAGCTGTATTCATTTCGGCCATTGCAGCATCGATAGCTGGGATGTCCTGATTTTTATGCGCTTCTTTTAATTTAGCAAGCGCTGCTTCGATCGGCTCTTTTTTATCAGCAGAAATTTTATCACCAAACTCTTTAAACTGCTTTTCCGTTTGGAAAATTAAGCTATCGGCTTGGTTTAATTTTTCTACTTTTTCGCGCGCTTCTTTATCAGTTGCTTCGTTGGCTTTAGCTTCGGCTTTCATTTTTTCAATTTCTTCCTTGCTTAAACCACTACCCGCTTCAATTCTAATTTTTTGTTCTTTACCAGTACCCTTGTCTTTTGCGTGTACGCTTAAGATACCATTTGCGTCGATATCAAAAGTTACTTCGATTTGAGGAACACCTCTTGGTGCTGGTGGAATTCCATCTAAATTAAAGATGCCTAAGCTCTTGTTTTGATTGGCCATTGGACGCTCTCCCTGTAATACATGGATTTGAACACCTGGTTGGTTATCACTCGCTGTAGAGTAAACTTCTGTTTTTTTAGTTGGAATGGTTGTGTTAGAAGGAATCATGGTTGTCATTACGCTACCCATGGTTTCGATACCTAGGCCAAGTGGTGTAACGTCTAATAACAATACATCTTTTACTTCTCCAGTCAATACCGCACCCTGAATCGCTGCGCCTAGTGCAACAACCTCATCTGGGTTTACACTTCTATTTGGTTTTTTACCAAAGAATTTTTCTACAATCTCTTGTACTTTAGGAATACGACTAGATCCGCCTACTAAAATCACTTCGTCAATTTGAGAAGTTGTGTAACCAGCATCTTTTAATGCAGCTTCACATGGCTTCAAACAACGTGCAAATAAATTATCTGCAAGAGATTCAAATTTTGCTCTTGTTAATTTTACCACTAAGTGTTTAGGTACGCCATCAACTGCTGTGATGTAGGGTAAGTTAATTTCTGTTTCGGCAGAAGAACTTAATTCTACTTTAGCTTTTTCAGCAGCTTCTTTTAAACGTTGAAGCGCCATAGGATCTTTACGTAAATCGATGGCTTCTTGATTTTTAAATTCATCTGCTAAAAAGTCCATGATTACTTTATCAAAGTCATCACCACCTAAGTGTGTATCACCATTGGTAGATTTTACTTCAAAAACGCCATCCCCTAAATCAAGTACCGATACGTCAAACGTACCACCACCTAAGTCAAAAACAGCAATTTTTTGTTCTGCATTTTTTTTGTCTAAGCCATAAGCAAGTGCAGCAGCTGTAGGTTCGTTTACAATACGACGAACGTTTAAGCCTGCAATTTCACCAGCTTCTTTTGTAGCCTGACGTTGTGCATCATTAAAATATGCAGGCACTGTAATTACAGCATCTGTTACTTCATGGCCTAAATAATCTTCGGCGGTTTTTTTCATTTTTTGTAACACCATCGCAGAAATTTCTTGAGGTGTATACATACGATCATCTATCGCTACACGAACGGTGTTGTTATCACCCTTTGCAACGTTATAACTCCAATGACTAATTTCTTCGGTTACTTCATCAAAACGACGACCCATAAAACGCTTAACGCTGGTAATGGTGTTTTGAGGATTTGTGATGGCCTGACGCTTAGCAGGATCCCCTACTTTACGCTCGCCATTTTTTAAAAAGGCAACTACAGAAGGCGTAGTTCTACGACCTTCATCATTTGCAATTACAACTGGTTCATTACCTTCCATTACGGCTACGCAACTGTTTGTGGTACCGAGGTCAATGCCTATTATTTTTCCCATATAAATTGAATTTCAGATTAATAATCAGGGGTATATACCCAATCTTTATGCCATCTAGCCAAAAAGTGCAAAAATGTCAGCCTTT
>CANHCY010000036.1 GCA_947459295.1 Chitinophagaceae bacterium | reverse complement strand
GAGGCGAATGACAAGGTTATTTTTGACGTGCAAGAAGGCCGTAAAGGTCCTAACGCAGTTAACGTTAAACGTTTAAGTTAATTACTAAAACAAGCTTAACCAATTATAGGCCATTTCGCTAACCGCGAAATGGCCTTTTTCTTTGCCCTAGCTTAACTATATTTGTGGTTTCTAAAAAGCGCTTATGTCAACCATACTTCAACAGTTACAAGAAACAAAAACCTATATACAATCGAGGGTTAGCGGTCAAGCTGCCATTGGTATCATTTTAGGAAGTGGACTCGGAAATCTAGCATCTGAAATAGTTTCAGAATTTGAAATTCCATACGAGCAGATTCCTCATTTTCCAGTTAGCACTGTAGAGGGGCATAAAGGCCGATTAATTTTTGGTACACTAGAGGGTGTAAAAGTTTGGGTAATGTCTGGCCGTTTTCATTTTTATGAAGGCTACACACCGCAGCAAGTTTCATATCCTGTAAGAGTGATGCGCGCATTAGGCGTAGAAACATTACTGCTATCTAATGCAGCAGGTGGTGTAAATAGTAATTTTAAAGTGGGTGATTTAATGATCATCAATGATCATATTAGCCTGTTTACTATCAATCCACTACTTGGTAAAAATGAAGAAGCTTTAGGTACCCGTTTCCCTGACATGAGTGAGCCTTATGCTAAATCATTAATTGCAAAAGTTAAAAATATTGCTGCTGCTAATGATATTAAAGTGCATGAAGGTGTTTATTTAGGTGTAACTGGGCCAACTTTTGAAACCAGGGCAGAGTATAAATTAATTCTTGCGGTAGGAGGTGATGCAGTAGGCATGAGTACCGTTCAGGAAACCATTGTTGCGGTACATGGCGGTATGAAGGTGTTTGCGATCAGTGTGATTACGGATTTAGGTATCCGTGAAGAGGATAATATCATTACACATCAGGAAGTGTTAGAGGCTGCAACAGCTGCAGAGCCAAAGCTTACCTTATTATTTAAAGAATTAGTTAAACAATTATAATGCTCTTCAAGCGCTATTGTTTATTTTTTGCAAGC
The DNA here is from genome assembly GCA_947459295.1 of Chitinophagaceae bacterium. Classification (GTDB taxonomy): domain Bacteria; phylum Bacteroidota; class Bacteroidia; order Chitinophagales; family Chitinophagaceae; genus Sediminibacterium. The sequence continues at coordinate 20,256 of CANHCY010000036.1, read as the reverse complement.
TACTGTATGGTGCAATTCGTTGCAGGCCAGTCTGACGATCGGCCGCAGCTGAGAGGCGGCAGGCCTGGAGCAGGTGCTGTTACCTACGACCGTCAAGGAAGGCCCATAAATAATAGCGCAGGCAAAAATGACTCATTGCAAACGCGTAATAGTTTAGCCGATTCAATCACTATTTTTTATAAGCATTTTGATTCAACCAAATTAAGAACACTCGATAGTTCTATAAACGATTTTAGTAGATATTTTCCACTTCCTTATTCGGTGCGTTCATTGGGTAATTTAGGAACCGCAACACAGTCTTTACTTTTTAATCCTTACATGAAAGCTGGTTTTAATGCAGGCTTTCATGGTTATGACATTTATAATTATTCGTTAGAGAATACGAAGTTTTACGAAACCACCAGGCCATTTACAGAGCTAGCTTTTGTGCTTGGCGCTAGGGCAGAACAGGTGGTAGACTTTTTGCACACGCAAAACAAAAAAGACAATTTTAATTTTTCGTTACAATACCGTTTTAGTAATTCGCCGGGTGCATTAAAAAATCAGAATGCCAATTTAAATAATTTAAGATTTACCAGTCATTTCAAATCAAACAACCGCAAATACGAACTCTTTTTTGTTTTCTTATCCAACAAAAATGCGTCTTCCGAAAATGGCGGTTTGCAAAGTCCGGGTAGACTGGATAGCCTATCTCTTAATGATCCTTACGAGTTAGAAACGAGGCTTGGTAAATCTGCTGCAGCGTCACGAAATCCATTTAACACCAATGTATCTACTGGAAACATTTATACCGGGTCTCAATTTGTGATCAGGCAACAATATGATCTGGGTAAAAAAGACTCTAGCATAGTTGATTCTGTTACCTATCGTATTTTTTATCCGAGATTAAGGCTTCAACACACTTTGTCAGTTGCATCTAATACGTATCAGTTTTTAGATAATTATGTAGACTCTAGTAAGTACCAGTTATATTTTAATAAGCCTGTTGCATCTGGAAAATCCATTAACTATAAAGATAGCTGGCAGGATGTCACCAACGAATTTAGTGTCTTAACATTCCCAGATAAAAACAACCAAAGTCAATATTTAAAAACCGGGATAGCATACCAGGCGCTAAAAGGAACGTTTGATACCACCAGCAGCACATCTTTTTATAACATCTATGCAGTTGGAGCTTATAAGAATAGATCTAGAAATAAAATTTGGGATATTGATGCGCACGCCAATTTATATTTGAATGGACAAAATGCGGGCGATTATGAGGCAGCAGTTTATTTGCAGCGTTATTTAGGAGCCAAAGCTGGTTATTTGACACTTGGGTTTAATAATGTAAACCGTTCGCCTGCATTTGTGTTGGATCCTGCTAGTAGTTTTAGAATGAATGCCAATACAAATTTTAGCAAGGAAAATAGTGTGCAGTTAATGGCGAAATATGAAAAACCTAATAGGCATTTTTCATTTACAGCAAATTATTATGGCATTAATAATTACATGTATTTTGATGGATTTTTTACAGCTAAACAATCGTCCGGCTTATTTAATCTATTACAATTATCAGTTCAAAAAAAGTGGCATCTAAAAGGGCATTGGAACTGGTATACAGAAATGCATGTCCAGCAAAAAATAGGCACGGGTCCTGTTAATGTGCCTACTTTTTATACCAGAAATAGGATCGCATTTGAAGGCAACTTTTTTACCAATCTCGACGTATCTACCGGGCTAGAAATGCAGTATTTTACCGCTTACAACGCCGATGGGTATTCTCCGTTTTTAGGGGCTTATTTTTATCAGAACAGCCAGCAGCTTTCCAATAGGCCTGATATTCATGCTTATTTTCATTTCAGAATCAAGCGTTTAAAAGGATTTATACGGGTCGAAAACCTCAATAGTCTAAATGTTGCTAACGGCTTTTCATTTAGCAAGCCTAATTTTATGACAGCCCTATACCCTAATACCACGCTTTGGACCCGTATTGGCATCTGGTGGAACTTTATTAATTAAAGTGTTGTAGCTTTGTATTTGTGAAGCGCCTCATAACCCTATTTATTGCACTTATTTACCTAGTTATGTCTACTGGGTTTGTAATGAATAGCCATTACTGCATGGGTAAGCTCAGTTCAATTGAGCTTGGTCGTTCGGAAGCAAAAAAATGTATATGCGGCATGCGCATTGACAGCGCCAAAAAAAACAAGTGCTGCCATTCTAAAATAGAAGTTGTTAAGCTTGAAGATTCACATAAGTTAACTACTTCTACTGTTGTTCTTACCTATTTTTTTGAAGCGGTCATTCCATCATTTTATTTGGAACCTGTATTGCTTACAAATACATACACGGCAAATCAATATCTTAAAAAGTTGCCACCTAATCTAAACAAAGAGGATACGTACAAACGTATTCGTGTTTTTTTGATTTAGGCCTTACACTGCTTTACTTCGTATTTTATTTATTTACGCAGCTATAGCCATGTTATTTACTTGGCTCAACTTATTTATTATTTTAAAAAATTAATTGTATGAAAATCAAATTCATTATCGCGTCTATCATGTCTATTGTATTAACTGTATCTGCAGTGAGTGCTCAAACTAAATCTGCTCCCAAAACTGAAACCGTTAAAATCTGGGGTAATTGTGGTATGTGTAAAACAACCATCGAAAAAGCGGCTAAGGATGCAGGTGCTACTACAGCTGTTTGGAATAAGACAACAAAGATGCTCAAAATTACTTATTTGGAATCGGCTACTAGCAATGCAAAAATTCAAGAAAAAATTGCTAGCGTTGGTTACGATACCAAAGATGTAACAGCGCCGGATGCAGTCTATAACGAGCTTCCAGAATGTTGCCAGTACGAGCGTAAAGCGGCTAAAAAAAATTAATCATTCATCAACTATAAAGTATGAAAAAAGTATTTTTATTGATCGCTTGTATTTGGGCTATTTGTGCTAGTGCACAAGTGCAAAAAGTAAATTTGCAAGCTAGTGGCTTAACATGTGCCATGTGCTCCAAAGCTATATATAAAGCGGTTTCGGCCATTTCCTTTGTTGATACGGTGCTTGTAAATATCGAAGCGTCTACCTATGATATTCGTTTCAACAAAGACGCGACACCTCAGTTTGATCAAATTGCAAAAGCTGTTGTAGACGCTGGATTTTCGGTTGCGAACTTAACAGTGGTTGTTGATTTTAATAAGCAAAGCGTAGATAAAAATGGATTTGTAACCCTTGATGGTATTCAGTATAAAATTATGGGAACGCCACCTACTACTTTGCAAGGAAGTAAAAAGTTGCAAGTGATTGGTAAGCAGTATATGCTTCCTAAAGATTTCAAAAAAATACCAGCAAGCTCAAATTCAGATATGTCTGCTAAAACTTACTTAGTAGCCATTAAATAAAAGTAACATGAAAATTATTTATTTCTTTTTGTTGTTACTAATTAGTGTTAACCTAAGTGCGCAAGAGTTGTTTATTTATACAGAGCCAGCTAGTAATATGCCTGCCAAGTCTATTGCTATTAAGCAGAGTGCTAAATTTTTTGATCAGGGTGCAACTTCTAGTACAAGACATGCTACTGAGTTTATGATTGGTGCAAGTAAAAACTTGATGCTTCACGGCTCAGCAACCTATGGCGCTCTTAATAACACACCGTTTGGTCTTGAGAGTATCAGGGCTTATGGTAAGTATCGTTTTTTTAGTGCTGATGGCATGTATAGTCATTTTAGAATGGCTGCTTTTGCAGAAATAGCACATAGCAATACAAAGCCTATGTACCAAGAAATCAATTTGCAAGGTGATCAATCTGGTGTTCAGGCCGGTCTGGTTTTTACGCAACTATTACATAAGCTAGCAGTATCCTCAACAGTGAGTTATGCAAGTATCAATGGGGATAGTAAAGCGCATCAACTCTTAATGGGTAATAAAGCATCAGCTATCAATTATTCATTGTCTTTTGGGCATCTAATATTTCCTAAAAAATATACTAGCTACGACCAAACCAATTTTAATATTTATGCCGAACTACTCGGACAAGTTATTCCTGGAACGGGTAAAAGTTACCTAGATCTGGCCCCTAGTATGCAGCTCATTTTTAATAGCAAGCTCAAGCTAAATCTGGCCTACCGCTATAATTTACAGTCAAGTATGACTAGAATGGTGCAAACAAGCTGGATGCTTGGAGGCGAATGGCTGTTTTTGAATGCGCTAAAAAGTAAAAACAAGTAATAATAGGCTGCTTTTTTATATCTTTAAGAGGTGAATAAAAAGGCAGCCTATATTTTTTTAGCCATCTATTTATTAGGAGCCACAGAGCTAAGTCAGCTGCTGAAAATACCTTTATTGATTGAACATTACACGGAACATAAACTGGACAACGGTAATTTGTCACTTCTAAGTTTTATGTACATGCATTATGTGGGGGATGATGGCGATACCACCGATGAGCAAAAAGACCAAAATTTACCTTTCAAGTCGGCTCATTTTCAAATGCAAAACACAGTTGTTTTTGCTGTATTCAAATACGAGCTACCTAAAATTTTTGTAAATATGAATCGCAGCGTTTGGCCTGTCATGCAGTCCAACTCTCTTTCTTCAATTGCGCTCGGCTCCTTATTTAGACCGCCTAGGGTCTAATTGTTTTTGCGTTCAAGAACGCACTCTTTTCTATTTATTTTATTGACATAATTGTAGCACAGATGCTAAAGAAAATCATTGATTTTTCTATAGCCAATAAATTAATTATTGGTTTATTTATAATCGCACTTATTGGATGGGGGAGTTACGAAGTAACGCGGCTTCCTATTGATGCTGTTCCTGATATTACAGATAATCAAGTGCAGGTTATTACCGTGTCGCCATCACTTGGGGCGCCAGATATTGAAAGGCTTATCACATTTCCGATCGAGCAGTCTTGCAGCAGTATACCAGGGCTTAAGCAAATAAGAAGTTTTTCCAGATTTGGCTTATCGCTTGTAACGATTGTGTTCGATGACGAAACCGATATTTATTGGGCACGTCAACAAATTACCGAGCAACTTCAAAAAGTAAAACAAGAAATACCTGCTGGTGTAGGGAGCCCCGAACTAGCGCCCGTTTCTACAGGTCTTGGTGAAATATTTCAGTATGTTGTTAGGCCTTTAAAAGGATATGAAAGTACTTATGGTCCAATGGAGCTCCGAACCATTCAGGACTGGATTGTTAGAAGACAATTGATAGGGACTCCAGGTGTAGCAGAAGTATCCAGTTTTGGCGGAAAGTTAAAGCAATATGAAATTGCTGTTAAGCAGGAGAAATTAAAATCGATGGGTATTACCATCGGTGATGTTTTTGATGCACTTGAAAAAAACAATCAAAATACTGGCGGTGCTTATATCGAAAAAGGGCCAACTGTTTTGTATATCAGAACAGAGGGCTTAACCGGAAGCATTGAGGATATTGAAAAAGTAGTGGTTAAATCATTAGATGGTGGAACGCCACTGCTCATTCGTGATGTTGCAACCGTGCAATACGGTTCTGCAATTAGGTATGGCGCCATGACGTATAATGCGGATGGCGAAGTAGCTGGTGCAGTAGTCATGATGTTAAAGGGGGCTAATTCATCGGAAGTCATTAAAAAAGTAAAAGCCAGAGTAGCAGAAATTCAAAAAATGCTACCAGAAGGCGTGGTGATTGAGCCGTTTTTAGACCGAACAAAAATGGTCAACAATGCCATTAGTACAGTTCAAACCAATTTATTAGAGGGCGCCCTGATTGTAGTATTTGTATTGGTGTTTTTTCTTGGCAACTTAAGAGCCGGACTCATTGTATCATCGGTGATTCCACTCTCTATGTTATTTGCTATTATATTAATGAATTATTTTGGCGTAGGTGGCAATTTAATGTCGCTTGGTGCAATCGATTTTGGTTTAATTGTAGATGGATCAGTAATTGTTGTAGAAGCCATACTTCACCGCTTTGCACATGCAAAACATTTTAGGGGATTAACGGCTATTGGTCAAAAAGAAATGGATGATGAAGTGGGGGCTAGTACTGGATCTATGATTAAATCAGCGGTGTTTAGTCAAATCATTATTTTAATTGTCTACCTGCCTATTTTATCGCTGCAGGGTATTGAGGGTAAAATGTTTAAGCCAATGGCTTTTACTGTTGCGTTTGCAATTATTGGCGCATTTATTTTATCTATCACCTATGTACCCATGATGGCAGCTCTTGTGCTCAATAAAAAGCTCAATCATAAAAAAACTTGGTCCGATAGATTCATTGTATTTGTAGAAAGAAAATACCAGCCCATTTTACAAAAAATATTGGGAATACCTAAACTAGTAATTACTTCTACTGTAATACTTTTTGGTGTTGCCATTCTTTTATTAACTAGTATGGGCGGAGAATTTATGCCATCGCTCGAAGAAGGGGATTTTGCAGTAGAAACGCGTCTTTTGACCGGCAGTAATTTAAATAGTTCAATTGCATCTACACAGGAGGCAGTTAAACTTTTGTTGGCCAACTTTCCTGAAATCACAAAAGTGGTTACAAAAATTGGTAGTGCAGAAATTCCTACAGATCCTATGCCTTTTGAAGCAGGAGATATGATGATCATTCTGAAGGATAAAAAAGAATGGACTTCGGCTAAAACTTTTCCTGAACTCTCTGAAAAAATGACCGCCGTATTAGAACAGGTCCCAGGCATTACAGTGGGTTTTCAATACCCTGTACAAATGCGTTTTAATGAACTCATGACAGGGGCAAGGCAAGACGTTGTTTGTAAGATTTTTGGTGAGAATCTCGATTCGTTGGCTGCCTATGCATCAAGGTTACATGCTATTGTACAAAATGTTGATGGTGCCGTAGATATTTATGAAGAAAAGGTTACTGGCATGCCGCAAGTTGTAGTGAAATACAATAGAGATGCCATGGCTAAATATGGTGTGCACGTGTCAGATCTAAATAGAGTGGTTAATACTGCTTTTGCGGGGCAGGTTACGGGTCAGGTATATGAAGAAGAAAAACATTTTGACATGGTGGTTAGACTTTCAGATAGTGCACGAAATAATATGGAAGATATTGCAGCACTTCAAATTTCAACTGCGCAAGGCACGCAAATCCCACTGGCTTATGTTGCATCAATTACAGAAGTTGAAGGCGTCAATCAAATACAAAGAGAAAATACCAAGCGACGAATTATTGTTGGCTTTAATGTAGCTGGGAAAGATGTTCAAACCATTGTTCAAACGCTACAACAAAAAGTAGAAGCGCAATTAAATTTACCAAAAGGGTATACAATTGTTTATGGTGGTTCTTTCGAAAATATGACAGCTGCTAAAGAGCGATTAGCCATTGTAGTGCCAGTTGCATTGTTATTAATATTCTTACTCTTGTATTTTGCTTTTGGCTCCGTTAAGCAGGGCTTACTTATTTATACGGCCATTCCTCTCTCAGCAACGGGCGGCATTTTTGCACTTTGGATCAGGGATATGCCATTTAGTATTTCTGCAGGCGTGGGCTTTATTGCTTTATTTGGAGTTGCTGTATTAAATGGCATTTTACTTGTATCTGAATTTAATAGACTCAGGGCAGAAGGCTGGCATGACGTTAAGCGCATTGTGATTCATGCTACTAAATCAAAAATGAGGGCCGTGCTTATGACGGCGCTTGTTCCATCACTAGGTTTTATTCCAATGGCCATTAGTACAGGCGCCGGTGGTGAAGTTCAAAAGCCACTAGCAACAGTGGTTATTGGTGGATTAATTCTTTCTACATTATTAACCCTATTTGTTTTACCAGTTATGTATATACTTTTTGAAATGGGAACGAAATATTTGAAAGGCAAAAAATTAATTGTAATGCTTGGCGCTCTACTTATTGGATTATCTGCACAGTCGCAAATAAGCATACAACTGGGTGCCGCCATTGATAGCGCCTTAAAAAACAATGCATATTATAACGCAAGTAATTTGCAAGTAGATTATGCACGTGCGATGCAAAAGACAAGTACTGAAATTGATAAAACTGTTTTTGATTTTGGATATGGGAAAATTAATAGTTTTCAGACAGACAACCGGTTTGGCGTTTCTCAAAGTTTACAATTCCCGGCAGTATATAAAAATCAAGCCGCGGCCAACAAACTCGTGACGCAGATCGCGCAAACATCGCAAGTGATTAGAGCGCAGGAGTTAACGAAGCTTGTAAAGCAGCAGTATTATAGTATTTTGTTAATGGAACAACAGCTACTACTATTAACATCCGCTGATAGCTTTTACAATGCCTTTTTGGAACGCGCCAAAGAGCGGCTTGCGAATGGGGCTTCTGATGTTTTGGAACTAATTACCGCCGAAAATCAATTATTGCAAATCCAAAATCAGCTAGGACAATTAAGAGCGGCCAAAAATATTACGATTGATCAGTTTAACCAGACTGTAAATGCTTCTAGTAAGGTACAGCCTTATAGCAGTAATTTCGTGTATGATGCCATTGTGTTATCAAATATTGCAATGATAGAGTCTGCCCCGTTGGTGCAATTACAGCGGCAACAAATTGATTTATCGGAAAAATTGGTGGCAGTAGAAAAGAGTAGGCTAAATCCTTCTTTTTTGATGGGTTATAGCTCTATGACAATTAATGGTTGGCAGGCCATTTCGCAATCTGCCGATAAATACTTTGGATCTTCTGATCGTTTTGGTACGGTAAGTGTTGGCTTGATGGTGCCAATTTTTTCGGCGGCACAAAAAGCAAGAATTAATGCTGGTTCAATTTTGGTAAAGCAAAAGAAATTGGAAGAAACGGCTGTAAAACAAGAAGTAGAACAAAAAATACAGCGTGCCACTGCACTTTTTATTCAATATAAAAGAGTGCTCGATGGTTACCATAAAAAAGGCTTACCTGGTGCAACTTTACTGATGCAGACGGCCACGCAAAAATTAACAGCTGGCGACATAAACTATTTAGACTGGGTGATGCTAATGAATCAGTCTATACAAACAAGGGCCGATTATTATATGGCAGTAATGAGTTATAACGAAGCTGCTTTTGAATTAGAAAAATTAAATACAATCCAATAATTATAAGTCATTTATATGAAAACAATATCTATTTTATGTGCATCGTTTTTATTTCTTTCTGCCTGTTCAACAAAGGATAAAAAAGAAAATGCAGTTGTGAAGGGGGAGGCTCAGGTAACAAATACGGTGACACTTACAAAAGCACAGTTAGATTTGGCAAAATTAAGCCTAGGAAATTTGGCCTCTATACAAATGCACAAAACCATTAAAGTAAATGGCTTTATTGATGTACCACCACAAAACATGCTATCTGTAAGTATTCCATTGGGAGGGTATGTAAAAAAAGCCAACCTAATTCCTGGCGAAAAAGTAGGCAAGGGTGCTGTGCTAGCAGTTTTGGAAGACGCTTCTTATATTAGTTTACAGCAGGATTATTTAACTGCAAAAAGTAAGCTTGTTTTTTTAGAGGCAGATTATAATAGACAAAAGGCATTAAATGCAAGTAAGACTTCTAGTGATAGACAGTTTCAACTCGCTACTTCAGAATACGAAAGTCAGAAGTATCTTGTTAAATCATTGAGTGAAAAACTACAATTACTAGGCATTGTTCCCGCCCTGCTCAATGAAAGCAATATTTCTAAATCGATTGCTTTTAAATCTCCCATTAGTGGTTATGTAACTAAAGTAAATGTAAATGCAGGGAAATATGTAGCACCTACCGATGTTTTATTTGAAATTATGGATCCTTCCGATTTACATGCCCGCTTGGTTGTTTTTGAAAACGATGCTACTGACATTAAAAAAGGAAATAAAGTAAAATTTACAGTAAACAATAAGCCTGGTAAAATCTATGATGCGGAAGTGCATGTAATTACCCCTAATATAGAAAGTGAACGAACCACAGAAGTTCATTGTGATCTTATTAGCACAAATACTGGTTTGTTTCCGGGTACATTTGTGAATGCCGAGATTGAATTAAACAATGCGCAGGTTCAGGTGCTTCCTTCAGCATCTATTGTGAAGTGGCAAAATAAATCTTATGTATTTGTTGAAACTGCCGCAGCTACATATTTAATGGTGCCTGTAGTTACAGGCATGGAAAGTAAGGGTATGATTGAAATTATTTCTGGTATTTCGGCCGCTCAAAAAGTAGTGGTAGTAAATGCCTACACATTACTGATGAAATTAAAAAATAGTGCTGAAGAATAGATTTGTTATTTTTTTACAACGTTAGCAAAATCAACCTGATCTTGTACATTGTAAAAACCAGCAATCTTTTGTATCACTGCTTCTACAACAGCATCTGGACAGCTAGCGCCACTCGTTATGAGTATTTTAACCTCGCTTTGTTCAGGTAAAAAATTTTGGAGGGTATGTAGTTCTTTGGTATTCCAGTTTCTATGTTCGATCGTTGTTTTTGATAATAGTCTATCTGGGCTATCAATAAAATAGGTGGGTAGTTTTTGTTCGCAGAGTTCAACTAAGTGTGATGAGTTGCTGCTATTATAACCCCCAATCACAATAGCTAAATGGGCCTCGGTATCAAGCATGCCTTTAACAGCCGTTTGATTGTCGCTTGTGGCATAGCACAGTGTATCTCTTGTGTCTGCAAACCGTGTGGCAATGCTATCGTCCGTTAATTGATAGTGACTTTTAATGATCTCTTTTAAGTATTCTGAAATTGCTTGTGTATCTGATGCGAGTTGCGTAGTTTGATTGACAACGCCAATTTTTGCTAAATCTTTATGGATGTCAAAATTAGGGGAGTAGCGTCCTTCAAATTCTTTGTAAAACGCTTCAGCCTCTTTTTCTCCAGTAATATATTTAGCAAGCGCAATCGTTTCTTCCATATCATTTACCACCACTGTTGGGGTATGATAGGATGCATGCGAAAAGGTAGCCCTTGTTTCTTCATGTTTGGGTTTACCATGTACCACAATACTGTATCCCTTTTGTGCAATCTGTTCGCTTCTATTCCAAACTTTTTCTACAAATGGGCAAGTGGTATTGTATTTTTCTGTTACAATTCCCTTGGCTGCAAGTATTGCTTCCATGTCCAGCGTTGTTCCAAATGCAGGGATAATAACAATATCTTCTTTTGTTAATGTATCGAGTGGAATTAAAGTTTTACCATTGGTGTCTTGTAAAAATTTTACGCCTCTTGCCAATAAATCTTCATTTACTTGCGGGTTATGAATCATCTCACTGAGTAAGAAAATTCTTTTATCCGGATTTTCGTCGATGGTTCTAAAAGCAATTTCAATGGCATTTTCTACGCCATAGCAAAATCCAAAATGTCTGGCTAAATAAAAATTTAAATTTCCCAGTTTTAATAAAGTTGGGGTAAAATCTTTTTTAAGCTTATCCGCTTCTTTTCGGTACTGTTTGATAGCACTAATAAGACTGCTTTTATAGCCAGTAGGAACGTTAAACTGCTTCATATTGCAAAGATAGGGGCATCTGTTAACCTGAAATAACAATCTGGGGTTAAAACTTAGGCCGCTGAGTGTTACCTTTACGGAATGCATTATGTATCAGTAGAGGGGCTTACAAAAAGTTACGGGATCAACCCGCTTTTCAACAATATTTCCTTTAATATTAACGAGGGTGACAAAATTGCCCTCATTGCGCGCAATGGGGTAGGAAAGTCTACCCTTTTAAAAATCTTGGCGGGTCAGGAAACACCCGATAGTGGTAAGTTTTGGATCAATAAAGAGGTAACAGTGGCCCTTTTTGAACAAGACCCAATTTTTGACGAGGACAAAACAATCGTAGAAAACATATTTAAAGCCAATCATCCAATTATTAAAGCCATTCAAAAATATGAACTGGCTATGGAAGCTGAAGACGGCATGCTAATTTCAGATAGCATCATGGAAATGGATGATTTGGGCGCTTGGGATTTTGAGGCTAAGGTCAAGCAAATTTTAGGCAAACTAAATATTCATCAGCTTCAAAAAAAGGTAAATGAATTAAGTGGTGGTCAGCGCAAAAGGGTAGCGCTTGCAAAAACGCTGATTGATATTGGTTTTGAGCACCAGCATACCTTACTCATGATGGATGAGCCTACTAACCACCTCGATGTAGAAATGATTGAGTGGTTAGAGCATTATTTAAATGGTGAAAATATTACGCTTTTACTTGTAACGCACGACCGTTATTTTTTAGACGCTGTATGTGATGAAATTTGGGAGCTTGAAAGAGAAAACATGTATGTATATAAAGGTGATTATGAATCATACATGGAAAAAAAGGCAGCGCGCATAGACAGTGAGCAGGCCAGTATAGACAAGGCTAGAAACCAATACCGCAAAGAGTTAGAGTGGATGCGTAAGCAGCCTAAAGCACGTACTACTAAAAGTAAGAGTAGACAAGATAACTTTTATGAAGTAGAAGCCAGGGCCAAGCAAAAAATTGAAGACGCTCAGTTGCAGTTAGAAGCAAAAATGAGTAGGCTTGGGGGTAAAATTGTTGAATTAAAAAAGGTCAATAAATCATACGGCGAATTAGAAATATTAAAAGGCTTTGACTATACTTTTTCGAAAGGAGAAAGGGTAGGTGTTGTTGGTAAAAATGGGATAGGAAAGTCTACCTTCTTAAATATCATTCAGGAACTTGAAACGCCAACTAGTGGTAAAGTAAATGTAGGTGATACGGTTGTATTTGGCAATTTTTCTCAAACAGGTCTCGATGTTAAGCAAGATTTTAGGGTTATCGAATATGTAAAATCTTTTGCCGAAAGTTTTCCTTTGGCAAAAGGTGGAAGCATTAGTGCAGCTCAGTTTTTAGAATTGTTTTTATTTCCGCCTGATAAGCAGTATACCTATTTGTCGTCATTAAGTGGAGGTGAAAAAAAGAGGCTGCATTTGTTAACCATATTATTTAGAAACCCTAACTTTTTAATACTAGATGAGCCTACCAATGACCTTGACCTTCCAACGCTTGCTGTGCTTGAAAGTTTTTTAACGGAGTATCAGGGTTGTGTCATGATTGTATCGCACGACCGTTATTTTATGGACAGGCTTGTTGATCACTTATTTGTTTTTGAAGGTGGTGGTTTTGTAAGAGACTTTCCAGGAAACTATACCCAGTACCGTATCTGGCTTAAAGAACAAGAAACGGCCAAGGCAAATGCTAGTTCTGCTCCTGTAAAAGCTGCCGCAATTGTTGAGCCGGCCGCACCAGTGGCTCCTGCTCCTCCAAAAAAGAAAATGACTTTTAAAGAAAAGCATGAGTTTGAAAAGCTAGAAAAAGAAATGCCTGTTTTAGAAGCCGAAAAAGTAAAACTAACGGCCCAAATGAGTAACGAAAATTTGAATTACGATCAAATTACTACACTAGCAGAGGCGCTAACAAAAGTTACACAGTCTTTAGAAGAAATGGAACTGCGTTGGCTGGCATTAAGTGAGATGGCTGAGTAGGACTCATCGAATGATTCATTTGCTGGTAAATGTGTACGAGGGTTTCTATGGCATTTTTCCCGGCATCCCCCATGTCTCTACTAAAATCATTGACATATAAATCTATATGTTGGCGCATGACTGCTTCGCTCATTTCTTGTGCATGACAACTTACATAATCACTGATGGCAGGGTATTTGTCAAAAGCATAAGCTACACTTTTTGCAATCAGATGGTCAATCTGTTGCATGATGGGTTTTGATATTCGGTTGCTAGCCACAATGCCACCTAAGGCTATTGGACTTTTTGTTTTTGTTTCCCACGCCGCGCCTAAATCTGATATTTGAAAAAGTCCCTTTTGCTTATACGTAAATCTGTTTTCATGAATGATAACGCCAGCGTCTACTTCGCCCGATAAAACGGCGGCTTCTATTTCATTAAAAACATAAAACGATATGTTTTTAGCATTTGGGTATACGAAAGAAAAAAGTAAAAAAGCCGTTGTGTTTTTTCCAGGAATGGCTATGCGCAAATCATTGACTTGATCAGGCGTAATATTTGCTTTTTTGCTAATTAATAGCGGTCCAACACCATTACCCATGGCGCCACCACTATGTAAGATCGTATGTGTGTTTAGTAAAAGTGGAAGTACGCCGTAACTAATTTTTGAAAAATCCAACCGGTCTTCTAATGCAAAATTATTAAGGGTTTGAACGTCTTCTAGGTATATGTCAAAATCTAAACCCTCAGTATCAATTTTTTTATTAACGAGGGCGTCAAAAATAAAAGTATCGTTGGGGCAGGGCGAAAAACCAAGACTTAATTTCATGACACTATTTTTTTAAACCATTTTCGAGTGTGGCTAAATAGGTAAGCACGTATGCTTCTAATTGCTCAATGGATTCTTTGATTTTCCATTTTGCCTTATTTCTTTCTCCAACATAATTTGATATAGCCCTTATCTGAATAAATGGAGTTTTGGTCAGGCCGCCAACATAGTGTAACGCAGCACCTTCCATACTTTCTAAAACGGGGTTATGTGCAGCTATAATTTCTTTGATTCGTTTAGGCGAGGTTGTAATTTCATTAATGGTAACTGCTGCTACCAAATCCGATTTTAAAACATTCAGTGATCTAATAGCAGGATTGGTTAATTTTCTTTTTTTAAATGGCGCTTCATTGTCTTTTAATAATTGACTTTCAAAAAGGTCGGTAAAAATCCCTTTTTCGCGAACGCCTAAATCGGCAATAGATTCTGATCCAACCACCATTACTTTCCCAAGTGGTTCTGTTTTTGTATAGGAGCCGGCAATACCCATTTGAATGATCAAATCAGGTTGGTGTGCAGTAGTAAGTTGCGTGAGATTCACCCCAGAGGCGAGCATGCCTATGCCGGTTGCATGAAAGCTTAGTTTTAGTTTGCTTTTCTGAAATAGTTGGCTTGCTTTTTTAGCAGAACTATCTAGTTCGAGGTTAGTAGCAGCTGTTATAATTACACGCATAGAGTACAAAAATACTCCGATTCTGCCTACCTTTGCCAAAATATTGGTCAGATGGTTTATTTAACAAGACAAGAACATTTTAACGCAGCCCATAAATTATACAATCCTAATTGGTCTAATGAGCAAAACAATGCCGTATTTGGTGTTTGTGCCAACGAAAATTGGCATGGCCACAACTATGATTTGTATGTTACGGTAAAAGGCAACCCGGATCCTGAAACGGGGTTTGTGTACGACGTTAAAAAGCTAAGTCAGTTAATTAAAAGCCAGGCGGTAGATAAATTAGACCATAAAAACCTCAATCTAGATGTTGATTTTATGGCGGGAAAACTATGCAGCACCGAAAATTTAGCTATTGCCATTTGGGAGCAGCTAGCACCACATTTACCTAGTTCTGTTGAGCTTCATTGCATAAAACTCTATGAAACACCCCGTATTTACGTCGAATATTTCGGTAAATAGGGTCATTTTCACTTTTTTTAGGGGCATTCTAAACAAATTAACACGCGTCTTGTTATTATCTTTGACGTCAGGTTCTTTTGTTAATGTAGAACGCAAAAGGCAGGGCCACTTGATCAGCACACTTCTGAAACAGTGCCTAGCCATTAACAAAATCCTTACTTGATTTAATAATTTTTTATGTGGGTGTAAGTGTACGTCCCAAAAAACAAGATCCCAAAGCTTTAGCAATGGATAAACATAAAGTATCTGTTTTTCGAAAGGAGCATTTTAATGCTGCGCACAGACTACACAATAGCGCATGGACTCCCGAAAAAAACGACGAAATATTTGGTCTTTGCAACAACCCTAATTTTCATGGCCACAACTATGAATTGATTGTTCAGGTTACTGGGTATCCAGATCCTGAAACGGGTTATGTCATTGACACCAAAAAATTAAGTGATCTTATCAAGCTTGAAGTGCTCGCTAGATTTGATCATAAAAATTTAAACCTTGACACTACATTTTTCGCAACACTCAATCCAACTGCCGAAAATATAGCAGTGGTGATTTACGAACTATTAAGAGCAAAAATTAATTCAACATTAGATTTAAAAATCAGATTATATGAAACAGAACGAAACTTTGTCGAATATCCATCTTAAGGATGGTAAGATTATTCTTACAGAAGAGGAAATTGATGCGGCAGGAGACAACCATATCAGTACGTCTGTGGATACCCCCATGCGTGCAGGTGCTTTTGATCAATCGGAAGATGAAAAAATTGCTGCAATCGAAGAAAGATTTGCAGAAATCATGGACATACTAGGTCTTGATCTTACAGACGATAGTTTGCGTGGTACACCAAAACGTGTAGCTAAAATGTATGTCAAAGAAATCTTTAATGGTTTAAATCCGGCCAACAAACCAAAGATGGCGCTATTCGAAAACAAGTACAAGTACAATGAAATGCTGGTAGAAAAAAATATTTCATTTTACAGTAATTGCGAGCACCATTTTGTGCCCATTATGGGTAAAGCGCATATCGCTTACATTAGTAATGGCACAGTAGTTGGCTTGAGTAAATTAAACCGTCTTGTAGATTATTTTGCTAAACGTCCACAAGTGCAAGAGCGTTTAACCATGCAAATCGCCAAAGAATTACAAAAAGATCTAGGTACAGAGGATGTAGCGGTTTTAATTGATGCTAAACATTTATGCGTAGCAAGTAGAGGTGTAGAAGATGATACTTCATCTACGGTTACTGCTTTTTATGGTGGTAAGTTTAAAGATGAAAAAGTAAGAGAAGAGTTTTTACGTTATTTGGGTTTGAATACACAGTTTTAAGTACACATTTATTTTTTAAACCCCGACATTAAAAGTGTCGGGGTTTTTTATTTACTTTGGGTCCTAAATCATTACCTATGAGTAGTCACGCGTATGTATTTCCAGGTCAAGGTTCTCAATTTATTGGAATGGGGAAAGCTTTGTATGAAACGAGTGCTGTAGCCAAAGAATTATTTGACAGGGCCAATACGATATTAGGTTTTGATATTAGTGAAGTGATGTTTAATGGCACCGACGAAGCACTAAAGCAAACGAATGTAACGCAGCCGGCTGTTTTTTTACATTCAGTCATTGCTTACAAAACCCTGGAGCACGGCACACCTGATATGGTTGCTGGACATTCGTTGGGTGAATTTTCGGCACTGGTAGCCAATGGCGTATTGGAGTTTGAAGACGCATTAAAACTCGTAAGTATTAGAGCCGCTGCTATGCAAAAAGCATGCGAATTAGTACCTTCTACTATGGCTGCGGTGCTAGCGCTTGCCGATGATGTGGTGGCTACAATTTGCGCAGAAGTAATGGCTGAAACAAATGAAGTAGTGGTAGCAGCAAATTATAACTGTCCTGGTCAACTGGTAATAAGTGGATCTGTAAAAGGAATTGAAATAGCATGTGAAAGAATGAAAGCTGCTGGTGCAAAGCGTGCACTCGTACTTCCAGTAGGAGGTGCTTTTCATAGTCCATTAATGGCGCCCGCTCGTGAAGAATTAGCGGCAGCCATCGAAGCGACAAATTTTGCAAATCCAATTTGCCCGGTATATCAAAACGTAGTAGCTGCAGCAGTAACAGATCCTGCCGCTATCAAGCAAAATTTAATCAATCAATTAACCGGTGCTGTAAAATGGACACAAACAGTGGAGCAAATGGTAGCTGATGGTGCTTCACATTTTACCGAAGTAGGTCCGGGCAAAGTATTACAAGGTCTTGTACAAAAAGTATACAAAGAAGCGGTGGTAAACGGGTTAAGTTAATTGTAATTTATACGTCTAATATGCCATTGATCCACTCTGGATCGAGGTTGGCTTTGTATTTTTTATAAAAGTTAATGGCAGGCTCGTTCCATTCGAGTACTTGCCATACCATTCTTGAAAAGCCCTTGTCTTTTGTTTCCTGAACAACCCTGTCAAATAGTAATTTGCCAATGCCTTTGCCACGCATTTTTTCGGTTACAATAAAGTCTTCGAGATAGAGGCATTGCCCTTTCCAAGTACTGTATCTAATATAGTATAATGCAAAGCCCACAATGGTGTTGTCGGTTTCTGCTACAAAGGCCCACCACACCGGGTTTTCACCAAAACCACTTTGTTCAAAATGTGAAAGTGTAACGGTTACTTCGTCCGGCGCTTTCTCATAAACGGCTAGTTCCTGAATGAGACCAAGCATGCTTGGACAGTCCTCTATTGTAGCGCGTCTTATTGTTGTTTGCATATATTTTATTTCAAAAATAATTTAGCCTAGGGCTTGTGTTAAATCGGCAAGTAGGTCTTCAATATTTTCGATACCTACACTCATTCTAATGAGGCCATCTGTAATGCCGTATTTAGCTCTTTCTTCGGGACTCACGCCGTAATGGCTCATACTAGCTGGGTGCGACACGAGTGTGTCTACAGTACCTAATGAAATGGCACGTACACAAACTTGTAAAGCGTCGATAAATTTTTTACCTGCTTCGATACCACCTTTTAATTCAAAACTCATGACAGCACCCGGATGTTTCATTTGCTTTTTCGCAATTTCATAATCGGGATGTGATGGAAGCCCATTGTAATTTACTTTTAAAATCGAAGGATGTTTTTCTAAAAACTCCGCAATGGTTTGTGCATTACTACAATGCCTATCCATGCGCAGTTCCAGCGTTTTCATGCCTTGTCCTAATAAAAAAGCATCAAATGGATTTGCATTTCCTCCAAGTAGTACATGCCATTTCCAAACACTCGTGTTCATTTTTTCTAGATCGCTACCAAGCAGTACACCGCCAATGGCAGAACCATGACCGTTTAAAAATTTTGTAGTAGAATGAAAAACATAATCTACACCATATTTAAATGGTTGTTGTAAATATGGGCTTGCAAAAGTATTGTCTACACTTACGAGGCGGTTGTGTTTTTTTGCAATTGTAGTAACAGCTTCAATATCTACGCACTGGATGGTAGGGTTAGCAGGGGTTTCAATATGCACTAGTTTAATATGGCTATTGGTTGCAAGTGCATTTTCTACTGCAGTAGTATCGCGCATGTCAACAATAAGTATGGTAACGCCCATCGCAGCTACTACTTTATGCAATAGTTCGTAAGTGCCACCATACAAAGAGTAATGTGAGAGAACGGCATCGCCCGTTTTTAACTCGCTCATAAAAAGCGTAGTCATGGCTGCTTGTCCACTCGCGTGTAAAAGGGCACGAAGTTCAAGCGGTTCTCCTTTTTTATTTGTTAATCCAAAAGCTTCTAGTGCTTCAATTGTTTTTTCGGCTGCAGTAAAAGTAGGGTTCCCCCAACGGCTGTACACCCTTGTTTTATCCTTACCTGCAAAGCGGTTCATGCCTTCTTCGGTATTATCAAAAGTAAAGGTTGAAGTTGCAAATATGGGTGTAAGGTGTGCATCTTCTGCATTGTGATGTCCTGCTGCGTGCATGGCCACCGAGCTAATACCAGTTAAAGGAACTTTGTTTTTCATGTATTATTATTTTGAATCGTAACCCCAGGTTATCAGTGTTGCACCCCAAGTAAATCCACCACCAAAAGCGGCAAGTACAATGTTGTCACCTTTTTTTAATTGTGATTCCCAATCCCATAAACAAAGAGGTAATGTGGCAGCAGTTGTGTTGCCATATTTCTGAATATTGATCATTACTTTTTCTTTGTTAAGACCCATGCGGTTTGCAGTTGCATCAATGATGCGCAGGTTTGCCTGGTGTGGCACGAGCCATGCAATATCATCACCGGTAAGCCCATTGCGTTCTAATAATTCGGCACTAACATCAGCCATCCCTTTTACAGCAAACTTAAAAACAGCTTGTCCTTCTTGGTAGGCAAAATGTTCTTTGTTTAAAACGGTTTCGGCAGATGCTGGTTTTAAAGAACCGCCTGCTTTCATGTGTAAATAATGTCTACCACTACCATCGCTTTTTAAAATACTATCTTTAATTCCAATGCTCTCGTCTTCTGTGGCTTCTAATAAAACAGCGCCAGCGCCATCGCCAAAAATGATACAAGTAGCTCTGTCAGTGTAGTCTACAATAGCACTCATTTTATCTACGCCTACAACAATTACTTTTTTGAATCTGCCACTCTCTATGTACATCGCACCTGTGGTAAGCGCAAATAAAAATCCACTACACGCGGCGCTCATATCATAACCCCAGGCGTTTGTGGCTCCAATTTTATCGCAAATAATATTTGCGGTAGCCGGAAATACCATATCGGGGGTTACTGTCGCGCAAATAAGACAATCTATTTCGGTAGGATCTATATTCTTTTTTCTTAATATTTCCTGAACGGCTGGCACAGCCATATCGGAACTGCCTTTGCCTTCGCCTTTTAAGATTCTTCGTTCTTCGATACCAGTTCTCGTACGAATCCATTCGT
>CANHCY010000035.1 GCA_947459295.1 Chitinophagaceae bacterium | reverse complement strand
GCTTGCTAAAGACATTGTTTTAGCAGCTGCACTTGACCGTTTCGAGATCTGGGATGCTAGTAAGTACAAACAGCTCTTTGAGGATTTCTCTCCAGAGGCCTTTAGTGAATTGGCCCATGAAGTGATGACAGGTAACGACAAAAAAGATTAAGGATTTATGGAAAAAGGACATACCAATCAAGGTTACCATATTCCTGTCCTTTATCATGAAACCCTACATGGTTTAAGTATTAAGCCAGATGGAATTTATGTCGACTGCACTTTTGGGGGTGGGGGTCATAGCGCAGGTATTTTATCTCAACTCAATGAGAAAGGTAAATTATTTGCTTTTGATCAGGACACCGATGCAAAACGCAACGTTATGGATGACGCGCGCGTTGTTTTCATTCCAGAAAACTTTAGTAACCTCCAACGCTTTTTGCGTTTACACAAAGTAACAGGAGTTGATGGCATTTTAGCCGATTTAGGCGTGAGTAGCCATCAATTTGATAAAGGTGATCGTGGATTCTCTATTCGCTTTTCTGGTCCGCTAGATATGCGCATGGATCAACGACAAGCTTTATCTGCCGAGGACGTTGTTCGAAATTATACCGCTGCTCAACTACATAAAATATTTGAGCAGTATGGTGAAGTGACCAATTCAAAAACACTCGCAGCACATATTGTATCTGCGCGTGCACATGTATCGGTTACCACCATCGAACAATTTAAATCGCTGATTGCTCCAGTGGTAAAGGGAAATCCCAATAAGTATTTGGCTCAAGTTTTCCAGGCCTTGCGAATGGAAGTGAACAACGAAATGGGGGTTTTAGAATCAATGCTCAGTCAGGTCCCTGACGTGCTCAACCCCGGTGGCCGCGTGGCTATCATCACTTTTCACTCGATAGAAGACAGGATGGTAAAAAACTTTTTCCGTCAAGGGAGTTTTGTAGAAACACCTAGTCACCCCTTTTTGCCTGATAACAAAGAGGACGTGTTTACGGTGATCACAAGAAAGCCAATTACTGCAACAGAAGAAGAATTAAAAAACAACACAAGAAGTAGAAGCGCCAAATTAAGAATCGCAGAAAAAATTTAAAAGAAAGCCGTGAGCCAACAACCAATTAATAATGCTAGCAGTAACAAAAATCCACTGAAAGGATTATTGAATTATCAGTGGATCGCGAGCAATATTCCTTTCTTTTTATTTCTTTCCTTATTGGCAGTGATCTATATCGCAAATGGTCATATGGCCGACCGCGCTATTAGAAATATCAATACAACCACCAAGCAATTAAAAGAGTTACAATTCGAATATAAGACCATCAAAGGTGAAGTGATGTTTAAAAGTGAAGAGAATCAGATCATAAAAGCCACCGAGCCCTTAGGTTTAAAAGTTGCCAAAGAATTACCACAAAGATTACAAGTAGAAAAAACAACCACCACCTCAAAATAATTAGCACGCAGCAATGGATATTAAAAAAGACATATTATGGAGGGTTTATTTAAGCTTCGTTTTTGTTGTAATTGTAGCTGCAGCAATTATTGGTAAAGGTTTTTATATTCAACAGGTACAGGGTAAGTATTGGAGAAGCATGAGCGATAGCTTACACCAACGTATTGCTGACATTGATTCAGAGCGTGGTACTATTTACTCTGAAGATGGTCAAATGTTAAGTACCAGTGTACCTCAATTTGATATTTACATGGATTTTAGAGTGGAGCCACTCCATGTTAACAATGGTTACTTATTTAGAGAGCATATAGATTCACTGAGTTACTATATGGCAGATTTATTTAAAGATCAATCTGCAGATGACTACAAGTCAATATTTGCGCAGGCTTATAAAAACAATGAAGGTTACTTTTTACTCAAAAAGAAAATTTCATTTAGAGAGTATCAAAAAATTCAAAACTTCCCACTTTTTAAATTAGGTCGATATAAAAGTGGAATGATTGCAGTAGAAAAATCAATCCGTTTAAATCCATACAAATCTTTAGCCTACCGTACCATTGGTCTAGCACGCGATAACAATAAAGTAGGGCTAGAATATAGTTACGACAGCGTTTTACGTGGTATTAACGGAAAACAATTAGTGCGTACCATTGCTGGTGGTGTAGGTGTTCCATTAGACGCTGATACCTACGAAATTGAACCAGAAAACGGAAAAGACATTGTAAGTACCATCGATGTATTTATTCAGGAAGTTGCAGAAAATGCACTTCAAAAAATGATGGTCAAAAATGAAGCAGAATATGGTACTGCCATTGTTTTAGAAGTTAAAACCGGAAAAGTAAAAGCCATTGCCAATTTGGGTCGTGGAAAAGATGGCAACTATTACGAAAATTATAATTACGCAATTTCTCCATCTGAGCCAGGTTCTACTTTTAAGCTAGCTACCATGCTTGCTTTGTTAGAAGATAAAAAAGTAGGACTTAATAATATGGTTAATATTTCAGGTGGTACCTGGAAAGTGGCTGGTCAAACCGTTTACGATAGTGAAAACCATGGAAGTTCAGATGTTACGGTGCAGCATGCTTTTGAATTAAGTTCTAATGTAGCCATGGCTAAAATGGCGGTACAGCATTATAGTGGTAATCCAATGCAGTTTATTAACCACCTCAAAAACATGGGGATGGATAATGTTACTGGTATTGACTTGTCTGGTGAGGGTCGCCCACTCATTTATAAACCAGGGCATAAATTATGGGGACCCTCAACCATTCCTTGGATGGCTTTTGGCTACAACTTACTTGTAAGTCCATTGCAAACAGCTAATCTATATAATGCAGTAGCCAATAATGGTAAAATGATGAAGCCTTATTTGGTGTCTGCAATCAAAGAAGAAGGTGTGTTGCTAAGAGAAATACAACCAAAAGTAGTGAACGAAAAAATTTGTAGCGATCAAACATTGGCTGCATTAAAAGCATGTTTAGAAGGTGTTTGTTTGCATGGCACGGCTACCACATTATTTAAAGGAACGCCGTATAAAGTAGCAGGTAAAACAGGAACAGCACTTATTGCAAATGGCAAGAAAGGGTATGACGATAAAATTTATCAGTCTTCATTTGCTGGCTATTTCCCTGCCGATAATCCGCAGTACACTTGTATTGTAGTGATTAAAAACAAGCCACACGCAGCTGTGTTTTATGGCGCTGCTGTTGCAGGTCCGGTGTTTAAAGAAATTGCTGACCGTTTGTATAGTGCTTCTGTAAAACAAGCACCTATTGCTAAAGTGGCATCAAAGCCTGATAGCAATGTATATGTATACAAAGGTTATAAGCAAGACGTTGCGCGTGTTGCAAAAAAATTAAAATTACCATTTGTTGATTCTAGCTTGTTTGTAGACGAGTGGGCAACTATTTCTCATGCGCCTGCTGCTGGCTTATTAAAGAGTAGTAAAGTAGATACTAAGTCTATGCCATCACTTATAGGTCTTGGTTATAAAGACTTGATTTATATCTGCGAATCGGCAGGATTAAAAGTAAACGCACAGGGTCGCGGAAAAGTAGCAGCACAGTCTATCGAAGCTGGTGCACCTATTGTAAAAGGTCAACAAATTCAAATCACACTCAACTAATATACGCCATGCATATTTTACAAGACATTCTATATAAAGTACACTTACTAGAAGTAGTTGGTGCCACTGATATAGCGGTGTCTAGTATTGCAATTGATTCACGCAAAGTAATCAAAGGCACTGCCTTTGTTGCTATTAAAGGTGTGGCACAGGATGGGCATGAATACATTTCAAAAGCTATTGAACTAGGCGCTAAAGTTATCGTGTGTGAAAATATGCCTGCTTTACAAGTAGATGGCGTTACATATATTAAGGTAGCGAGCACCCCAGAAGCAGTCGCATTTATGGCGCATCAATTTTATGATGCTCCGTCTACAAAAATTAAATTAGTTGGTGTTACAGGTACCAATGGTAAAACCACCATTGCTACTTTATTATTTAAATTATTTTCTGCGTTAGGCTATACCTGTGGACTTGTATCTACGGTACAAAATCAAATTGGCGATCAAATTATTCCAGCTACACATACCACACCAGATGCTGTTAGTTTAAACGAACTACTAAACACCATGGTAAACGCAGGTTGTAGCCATGTGTTTATGGAATGTAGCAGCCATGCAGTGCACCAGCACCGTATTACTGGCTTACAATTTACGGGAGCACTATTTAGCAATATCACACATGATCATTTAGATTATCATAAAACATTTGAAAATTATATTGCTGCTAAAAAAGGATTCTTTGATGCGCTACCAACTTCTGCTTTTGCAATCACCAATTCAGATGATAAGCGCGGTGAAGTAATGCTTCAAAACACAAAAGCTAAAAAACTTTCTTACGGATTAAAATCTAGTGCCGATTATAAAGGTAAAATTCTAGAAAATGCACTCACTGGACTTGTGATGCTTGTGAATGAAATTGAAGTTCATTTTAGATTGATAGGCGAGTTTAACGCTTATAATTTATTAGCGGTATATGGCGCAGCTGTAAACCTTGGTATCGAAAGTAACACAGCGCTCACAACACTCTCTATGTTAGCTGGCGCAGAAGGCAGGTTTGATTATATCATTAGCAATAAGCAAGTAATTGGCATTATTGATTATGCGCACACGCCAGATGCACTAGAAAATGTACTAGCTACGATTAAAAAATTACGCAAAGGATACGAACAAGTAATTACTGTAGTGGGCTGTGGTGGTGATAGAGATAAAACCAAGCGTCCAATTATGGCACAAACCGCTTGCGATTTAAGCGACAAGGTTATTTTAACTTCTGACAATCCACGTACCGAAGATCCAGCAGTGATTATTGCGGATATGGAAGCAGGGTTAAACACAGCAGCAAAACGAAAATACATTTCAATTATAGATAGAAAAGAAGCGATTAAAGCAGCCGTAGAATTTGCAAAGCCAGAAGATATTGTGTTAGTAGCAGGCAAAGGACACGAAAAATACCAAGAAATCAACGGCGTGAAACACCCTTTTGACGACAAGGCCATTTTATTAGCATTCTTTAACAACAAAGATTAATA
This sequence comes from Chitinophagaceae bacterium, assembly GCA_947459295.1. Taxonomy (GTDB): domain Bacteria; phylum Bacteroidota; class Bacteroidia; order Chitinophagales; family Chitinophagaceae; genus Sediminibacterium. The sequence goes on along the minus strand of CANHCY010000035.1, from coordinate 16,501 downwards.
GACCCCTATGTTATACCAATTATTTACATGGCTCAATCAAGAATTTAACGTACCGGGCGCTGGTATGTTCCAATTTTTGACTTTCAGAATAGCCATGGCGGTTTTATTGTCTTTGATAATTGCCACTGTATTTGGTAAAAAGTTAATTGAGTTTTTACAAAAAAAGCAAATTGGCGAAACGGTTAGAGAGCTTGGTTTACAAGGTGAGATTCAAAAAAAAGGTACACCTACCATGGGTGGTATCATTATTTTATTGAGCATATTAATTCCTACTCTATTATTTGCCAACCTCGATAAAGTATATATCCGTTTAATGATTTTATGTACCGTATGGCTTGGCATCATTGGTTTTTTAGATGATTACTTTAAAATAAAATCACGTAGAGACGCGCAAAAAAAGGGTGAATCTTATAAGAAAAAAGACAGTGATGGTTTAGCCGGCATTACTAAAATTATTGGTCAGGTAGGACTTGGTATTATTATTGGCGTATCACTTTATTTTAGTAACGCCGTTACTGTAGAAAGAGAAATCATAACAGCTACCAATGCTGTAGCAAATAGCGGTGTAATTGCCCTTCAAAAAGGAGAGCACTTAGCCAAAGACTCTAATATTATTGTAAGAAAAATTAATGGGGTAGAGCGCCGTTATGTAAAAGTAAAAACGCCGATCACTTCTATTCCATTTGTAAAAAACCACGAGTTTAATTATAGCAAATTAATTAGTTGGATAGGTCCGGGTGCCGAAAAATATACATGGATCATTTACATTTTTGTAGTAACGTTTATTATTACCGCGGTATCTAATGGCGCTAATATTACAGATGGACTAGACGGGCTGGCAGCAGGCGTAAGTGCCATTATTGGTATGGCGCTGGGCGTATTTATATATGTGAGTGGTAACTATGTACTAGCCGATTATTTAAACGTCATGTACATTCCTAACCTAGGAGAGTTGTCCATTTTTGTGGGTGCTTTTGTAGGAGCATGTATTGGATTTTTATGGTACAATGCATATCCAGCGCAGGTATTTATGGGTGATACTGGAAGCCTAGCATTAGGCGGTATCATTGCTTCACTCGCCATTATTGTTAGAAAAGAATTACTGATTCCTATTTTTTGTGGTGTGTTTTTAATTGAATTATTAAGTGTAATGATTCAGGTAAGTTATTTCAAATACACCAAGAAAAAATTTGGAGAAGGAAAGCGTGTTTTTTTAATGAGTCCGCTTCACCATCATTATCAGAAAAAAGGATTTCACGAAAGTAAGATTGCTGTGCGTTTTTGGATCATAACAATTTTATGTGTGGTATTAGCCATTCTTACTTTAAAAATGAGATAAGCATGAAGCATTTTCTAGTGGTACTGGGTAGTGGTGAGAGTGGTGTTGGTGCAGCTATGCTAGGAAAGCAAAAAGGGTACGATGTATTTGTTTCAGATGGAGGAAACATTGCAGCGCGTTACAAAAAAGAGCTCATTGACAACGGTATCGAATTTGAAGAAGGACAACATACTGCTGCGCGCATTCTAACAGCCACAGAAGTGATGAAGAGTCCTGGCATTCCCGAAAAAAATGAAATGGTCAAACAAATCAGGGCAAACGGGATACCAGTGATATCTGAAATTGAACTGGCATTTAGATTTAAAGGGGATAGTAAAATTGTTGCCATCACTGGTAGCAATGGAAAAAGTACCACTACCGCACTGATGTATCATATCTGCAAAACAGCAGGACTTGATTGTGCGATGGTAGGCAATATTGGATACTCTTTTGCAAAGCAAATTGCAGAAGCACCCAAGGCCCTTTATGTAGCAGAGATTAGTTCTTTCCAATTAGACGATATCAAAACGTTTAGACCCGATGTAAGTGTTTTATTAAACATTACAGAAGATCATCTAGATAGGTATAATTATCAATTTGAAAATTATATCAAAAGCAAATTTAAAATTATTGAAAACCAAACCAATCAAGACTTTTTCATCTACTGTGCAGATGACGATATTATTACTAACCATTTATCCTTACTAACCTTTCACCCTAACCCATTACCATTCTCTATGAAACAAGAAATTAAAAAAGGCGGCTACATCAAAGGCGATCAAATGATGCTTAGAATACAAGAAGAGCGCGTAAGCATGAGCATTTATGATTTTGCATTAAAGGGTAAACACAATCAATACAATACCATGGCAGCAGGCATTGCAGCAACAACCCTTGGCATACGCAAGGAAAAAATTAGAGAAGCGGTGAGTAATTTTCATAGCCTCGAACACCGTATGGAATTTGTTGCTATGGTGCGTGGCGTAGAGTTTATCAACGACAGTAAAGCAACCAATGTGAATAGCACTTGGTATGCACTTGAAAGTCTTACAAACCCTACCATACTTATTTTAGGTGGCGTAGATAAAGGAAATGATTATGCTTTGATTGAAGAGTTGGTTTCAGAAAAAGTAAAAGCGATTGTGTGCATGGGTACCGATAATAAAAAAATTATTGATGCATTTAAGGGTAAGGTTGCAGTTATTGAAGAAGCAAATAGCGCTTCTGCGGCAGTACTTACTGCTTTTAAATTGGCTGCAAAAGGGGATAGCGTGTTATTAAGCCCTGCATGTGCAAGTTTTGATTTATTCAAAAATTACGAAGATCGTGGAACACAATTTAAAGACGCTGTAAAAGCATTGTAATCATTTTCGTATAACGCCCTGCAAACTATCACATGTCCAATCAAAATTCAGATACTTTATTTTCTCAAATCCCTACGGTTGAAGGGGTAAAAACACAACTTGTTACTAAAACTAGGGGTGATAAGTATATCTGGGGTATTGTAGTGCTATTATCACTCATTTCTATACTTGTAGTTTATAGTGCAACGGGTTCCCTTGCCTATAAAATGTACAAGGGCAATACCAGTGTGTATTTGTTTAAGCAAATTTCGTTTACACTGATTGGCTTAACCCTCATTTATTTTTTACACCGCGTTAATTATTCGGTGTTTTCTAAAGTGGCTACTATCTTATATTTTATTTCGTTACCGCTACTTTTATATACTTTATTTTTTGGCGCTCAAATTAATGATGGTAGTAGATGGATTAAACTTCCAATTATCCAGCTCACCATTCAAACCTCCGATTTTGCAAAGCTGGCGCTCTTTATGTTTATTTCCCGAACACTGAGTAAAAAGCAGGAGGTGATTAAAGATTTTAAAAAAGGATTCTTGCCTGTTATTTGGCCAGTGCTCGCAACCTGTGCACTTATTTTACCAGCCAATTTATCTAACGCACTATTAACAGGCGCCACATCATTACTACTCATGTTTATTGGTCGTGTTAGCATGAAACATATTTTACTCGTAATTGGCGTTGCATTAATTCCGGCAATCATGCTTGTGTCTGCAGCAGTAGTTACTTATACCGGAAAACCTAAAGTTGATTATACGATTCCACTGAGTAAAGTAGAAAAAGAAAAAGTTAAGGACAAGAGTATTTTTTTACGCGTTCAAACCTGGATTAGTAGAATTCAAGATTTTATCTACGCCACCGATTCACAAACACCGTATCAAGTGCAGCAAGCAAAAATTGCCATTGCCAATGGTGGTGTTTTTGTAGGACTCGGTCCGGGCAACAGTAGGCAACGAAACTTTTTACCGCAGGCCTACAACGATTTTATTTATTCCATCATCATAGAAGAGTATGGACTACTAGGTGGTGCATTTATGATATTTATTTACCTCGTATTCTTATTTAGGTGTATCCGAATATTTAGACGATGTCCATTTGCATTTGGTGCATTTTTAGCAGTGGGATTGAGTTTTACACTTGTCATACAAGCCATTGCAAACATGGCCGTAAATGTAAACCTACTTCCGGTAACGGGGGTTACGCTGCCGCTAGTGAGTATGGGTGGTAGTTCTTATTTGTTTACCTGTTGTGCCATTGGTATTATATTAAGTGTAGCCCGAAATGTAGAGCAAACAGAAGGAAAAATTGTAGATCCATTTGCAACACCAGTACCGGTGCCTGCTTCACCTTCAAATGCAACAGCATAAATGAAAATGAAAGCTATTATAGCAGGCGGTGGTACGGGCGGACATATTTTTCCGGCCATTGCCATTGCAGCAGCACTAGAAAAACAAGTGCCTGGCATAGAGCTTTTATTTGTGGGGGCGTCTGGCAAAATGGAAATGGAAAAAGTGCCTGCAGCGGGTTATAAAATTATAGGACTTACTATTGCGGGATTTAATAGAAGCAATATTTTTAAAAATATTTCACTTCCTTTTAAATTAATTAAAAGCTTTTTTCAGGTACGACATATACTTTCTTCTTTTAAACCTGATTTTGTAGTGGGTGTAGGTGGTTACTCTACTTTTCCAGTGCTTAAAATGGCGCAGGCAAATGGTATTCCTACATTTATCCATGAAGCCAATTCTTTTGCTGGTAAGTCCAATCAAATGCTTGCAAAAAATGCGGCGGCTATTTTTACGGGCACGGGTGGTATGGAAACATTTTTTCCAATAAACAAGTTATTTGTAACGGGTAATCCGGTAAGAGAAAATATTATTGCAGCCTCTCATACCCGCGATGCAGCGCATCATTTTTTTGGACTGAATCCGAGTAAAAAAACAATACTGATTGTAGGAGGTAGCTTAGGTGCTAATTCTATCAATGAAGTTATTTACAATAATTTAGATGGTTTTACAAGTTTAGACTTACAACTGGTATGGCAAACGGGTAAAACAAACGCCACTAAATATGCAAATGCAGCCACAACATATAGTAATGTGTGGGTTGGTGCATTTATTGCAGAAATGGATATGGCTTATGCAGTTGCAGATGTTGTTATATCTAGAGCTGGGGCTATGTCTGTAGCCGAAATTTGTGTGGCTGCTAAGCCCGCAGTTTTTGTGCCTTATCCTTTTGCCGCAGAAGACCATCAAACCGCCAACGCTAATTATTTAGTGAATAATAACGCTGCATTGTTGGTGTCTGATGCACAGGCTCCTGCTACACTATTTAATACCGTTACAAAACTTGCACTTGACACTGCGCAGCAACAAATATTTATTAAAAACTTGCAACCACTTGCCATTACAAATGCAGCTGAAGTGGTAGCGGCTAAAATACTCCAGTACCTACGTGCATAAACTAGATACCATAAAAAATATTTACTTCATTGGTATTGGAGGCATTGGTATGAGTGCACTTGCGCGTTATTTTGTAGCTAAGGGTTGTGCCGTTTCGGGATACGATAAAACAAAAACAGTTTTAACGGAGGCTTTAACTGAACTTGGTATAAACATTCATTACGAAGACAACACTAGTTTAATTGATACAAAAGCGGATGTTGTGGTGTACACGCCTGCTATTCCGGCATCACATGCTGAGCTTACTTATTTTAGAGAAAACGGATACGAAGTAGTTAAGCGCTCCGATATTTTAGGTTGGATCACAGAAGGTACTGTAAATATTTGTGTGGCTGGCACGCATGGTAAAACAACCGTAAGTACCATGGTAGCACATGTATTAAGGGATTCTGGTTACGGTTGTACCGCATTTTTAGGCGGCATTGCAGCCAATTACAATACTAATTTTTGGAGTAGTGATAATGATGTAGTGGTGGTTGAAGCCGACGAATACGATAGAAGTTTTTTAAAATTAAATCCATCTGTAGCAGTTGTTACTTCTATGGACGCAGATCATTTGGATATTTATAAAACAGCTGAGGCCTTTGAAGATGCATTTGTAAGCTTTTCTGAAAAAGTAAAACCAGGTGGTCTCTTACTCGCAAAAAAAGGACTTGCGCGTGAAGCCAGTTTTGATACTTCTACATTAGTCACCTACAGTTTAAACGGGAACGGTGCTCGTATTTATGCAAAAGATATAAAGGTTGTAGATGGCGCGTACCATTTTACAGTGGTTGGCCCTAACTGGGAAATAGAGGAGTTGGTATTAAACATGGGTGGGCTACACAATATTGAAAACGCCTTAGTTGCAGTAGCTGTGGCGGTGCATTTGGGTATTGACCCACAAAAAATAAAAGCAGCGCTTGCAAATTTTGCGGGTGTTAAAAGAAGATTCGAATACCTGATAAAAACAGAATCTCAGGTTTTAATTGACGATTATGCACACCATCCCGCAGAGCTAGCTGCACTTATAACTGGCGTGCGTAGTTTATATCCCAAACAAAAGTTGACACTTGTGTTTCAACCGCATTTATTTAGTAGAACACAGGATTTATGTGATGGATTTGCCGATAGTTTAAGCGCCGCTGATCAGGTGGTGTTGCTCCCTATATATCCAGCAAGAGAGCTGCCTATCCCGGGTGTTACTTCAGAAATGATCATAGATAAAATGACCAACAAAAATGTAGTGCTGTTACAAAAAGAAGAACTAAGCGCCTGGGTAAAAACGGAGGCGCCTAAGCTTTTAGTAATGGCAGGCGCAGGCGATATTGACGTACTCATTAGAAACATCAAAAACGATTTATAAAAATAACACGATGCGAAATTTACCTTGGAAAAAAATAATAATGCGAACACTCTGGATCATGCTAGGGGTGGCTGCCATGGTATTTTTTGTAATGGCCTGGAGGGAAAAGGATAAAAAAAGGATCAAGGAAATTCAAGTACAAATTGCTGGTGAAGAAACCCAACTCTTTATCAATGAAAGAGACATTAAGGAAATGCTCAAAGCGGGTGGACATATTATTGGCGCAGAAATGTCTTCACTTAATTTAAGTGCGATCGAAAAAAAAGTAGCCGGTAATCCTTGGGTAAAAAAAGCAGAAATATATTATACCAATAAGCAGGTGCTACATGTACTGATAGAAGAGCGCATTCCAGTAGCCCGCATATTTACCCCAGGTGGCGCATCATTTTACCTAGATTCAACAGGACTTAGGTTGCCGCTTAGTGAAAAAGTAGTAGCCCGCGTTCCAATGTTTACGGGCTTTCCATCGGACAGGCCTGTTTTATCAAAGCCTGATAGCTTGTTACTAAAAGAAGTGGTAACCCTTGGTCAATTTTTGAATAAAGACTCTTTATGGGGTGCTCAAATTGCTCAAGTGGACATTACACCACAGGCAATTTTTGAACTCGTACCCGTAATTGGTGATCATATTATTGCCCTTGGAAAAGCTACCGATCTAGAGCAAAAGTTTTTGCGTTTGCAAACTTTTTACAAGCAGGCATGGATGCAAAAAGGGGTGCGTTTTTATGAGCGTATTGATATCCGTTACAAAGACCAAGTAGTAGCCATCAAACAAGGCACTGCAAAAGCGCAAATTGACTCGGCAAAATCGGCTCTTTTAATTCAGGGATTGATGGCCCAGCCTGCACTTGATGCTGCTGCTGCCGCAGATACGATGGCCGCAAAAGCAGCCGCTACGATAGCGTCAAAACCTGCCGCAAAACCTGCGCCTAAAGTTGACCCTAAACCTGCTCCTAAAGTGGCCGCAAAAGTTGTTGACACTGTGCAACAAAAAGCAAAACCCAAACCGGTTATTAACATTGACAATAAAACTAAAATAGCTCCGTTAAACAATAAGGCTAAAAAGAATTCTAAAACAACGAAAAAAACGAACAACTAAAACACACCGTTATGCATCACAATGAAGCACCGATCATTGTAGGTCTAGACATTGGAACTACTAAGATTGCCGCCATCGCCGGCCGTAAAAATGAGTTTGGAAAATTAGAAATCTTGGGTTTTGGACGCGCTAATTCAAGTGGCGTTCAACACGGTCAGGTTTTAAATATTGACCAAACCATTAAAGCCATTCAATTGGCTTTAGTTAATTGCTACGAAAGTAACCCCGAATTAGAAGTGAGTGAAGTGTATGTGGGTATTGCAGGCCATCACATTAAAAGCTTGCAAACACGTGGTGATATTGTCAGACAAGATCCAGACACAGAAATTATGCGTTCGGAAATTGAGTTCTTGATCAACAATCAACGTAAAACATTTATTCCTGCAGGAGATCAAATCATTGATGTGATTCCGCAAGATTTTCATGTAGACAATAACCAAAATATTAAAGATCCAGTAGGGTACAACGGTGTTAAAGTAGGTGCCAATTTTCATATTATAACTGGAGATAGAAATGCCATCCGTAACATTAACAGAGCTGTAGAAAGAAGTGGCCTTAGCACCAAAGATTTGGTGTTGCAACCCCTTGCATCTGCAAGTGCCGTAATGAGCGATATTGATATGGAAGCCGGTGTAGCAATCCTCGATATTGGTGGTGGTACTTCAGATTTAGCTGTTTTTAGTGAAGGTATTTTAAAGCATACTGCGGTGATACCTTTTGGTGGTGAAAATATTACGAATGATATCCGTATGGGACTCGGCGTATTAAAAAGCCAAGCAGAAGCACTAAAAGTACAATTTGGTAGTGCGCTTGCTGATGAGGCACAAGCCAATGCGTACATCACGATTCCTGGATTAAAAGGCATGCCTGCAAAAGAAATTAGTGTTAAAAACTTAGCACAAATTATTCAAGCGCGCATGAGTGAAATTCTAGATTTTGTTACCTATCATATTAAGCAGGTAGGACTTGATACCCGTTTATTAAATGGAGGTGTTATTTTAACAGGTGGTGGATCTCAATTAAAACACCTTATTCAATTAACTGAATATACAACAGGGTTAAATGCAAGAATTGGTTTACCAAATGAGCATTTAGCGCCTAATCATATAGATGAACTCAAGAAGCCAATGTATGCAACTTGCCTTGGTCTTATTTTAAAAGGTTACGCCGATTATGACATGAAGCACAAAGAGTTTACAGAGACATTTAAACGTGTTGAAGTGCCTCGTGCTTTAAAAACAGTTACACCAGAACCAGTACTAGAAACAGTTGTAGACGAAACTCCAAAAACGCCAATTGTTGGTGGCGGTAATGGTTCGGAGCGTGGTAAATTCTGGGAGAAATTCAAGAATAACTTAATCGAATTATTTAAAGAAGAGGACGAACTTCTAAATAAACAAAACTAACCTTTTACGATACCCATTTCATTCTAACTTTCTAAACTCGTTTATATGATTCACTTCGATCTTCCTAAACAAAAATCTTCTATCATTAAAGTACTTGGTGTTGGTGGAGGTGGAAGCAACGCAGTTAACTTCATGTTTGATCAAAATATTGAAGGTGTTGATTTCATTATTTGTAACACAGACGCGAAAGCCATTGAGCAAAGTCGCATTCCCAATAAAATTCAGTTAGGACCACACCTTACACAAGGTTTAGGTGCTGGTGCAAATCCTGAAGTAGGTAAACTCGCTACCGAAGAGTCGCTTGAAGAAATCAAGCGCATTTTAGAAGTGAATACTAAAATGGCATTTATTACTGTGGGTATGGGTGGCGGAACCGGTACTGGTGGCGCACCTATCATTGCACAAATTTGTAAAGACTTAGGTATTTTAACAGTGGGTATTGTTACCACACCATTTGGTTTTGAAGGACCACGTCGTTTGCAACAAGCACAAGAAGGTATTGAGCAGTTAAAACCGCACGTAGACACACTTCTAGTAATTAGCAACGATAAATTACGTATGCAATACGGTAATTTAAAAATGAAAGAAGCATTTGGTAAAGCAGATAATGTATTAGCAACTGCGGCTAAATGTATCACCGATATTATTAATAGTAGAGGTCATATTATTGTTGACTTTGCGGACGTTTGCACCGTAATGAAAAATGGTGGTGTAGCCATTTTAGGTAAGGCAGAAGTAGAAGGTGAAAACAGAGCGCAACTTGCTATCGAAGAAGCTATTGCATCGCCATTATTAAATGATAGCGATATCAAAGGTGCAAAATGGATTTTAATAAATATCAATAGCGCCGAAGGTGATCACGAGTGCACCATGGATGAATTAGAAATTATCAATAACCACTTACGCATGCAAGCTGGTGAAGATACCGATGTCATTGTAGGTATGGGTTATGATAATACCTTAGATAAAAAAATTGGTATCACACTTGTAGCAACTGGCTTCGAACACAAAGATCCATTTGCTAAAAACCCAGTGAATACAAAAGCGGTTCCTCAAGAAGAAAAAATTGTAATGACACTACAAACTGAGCAACCTGCTCCAATACCTGCCATTACTTTTGTAGAGCCAGAGCCAGTTGTTGAAGAAATTGTTGCCCCAGTTATTGAAGCTGCTGATCCAATTATTGCTCCAACTAATGATGTTATTGAAGCGCCTACAATGCAAGCGCTTGTTCAACAAACTTTACCGCTTGAACAAAATGATCCTTTAGCTATGCGTCCAACATTTACAGCACTTGTTGTAGAAGAGGACGTGCCAGTAGCTGATTATGTTGCACCTGAAGTAGCTTATGTTGCGCCAGTTGTTGAAGCATATGTTGCACCTGAAGTATACGTTGCGCCTGTTGAGGATATCGCTCCTGTTGTTGAAGAACGCTTTGTACTTCAATTTGAACTTAGCCCAGAAATTACAGAAGAAGTTGTACTACCAGAAATAGAAGCAGAAATTGTTACACCTCCAGTAACTGCATCAGAAGCCTTGCTTCAATTTACAGTAAATGATACGCCTACGGCGCCTGCTGCAACGGCAACCACTGGCACGATTTTAAATAAGCCTACCAATATTTATGCAGAAGAATCTGCAGCACCGGTAGTAAGTGTGCAAGAGCATGCGCCAGTGCAAGAAGTTGCGCCAGTGCAAGAGGTTGTAGTTCCTGTGGCACCAATTGCTGTAGGCATTGCATCATCTGTGGCATATATCGCACCAAATCCAATGACTGCACAACCTGCAACAGCAGCGCCTGCACAACAATCTTATAGAACTTCATTTGGCGAGTCGTTAAATGAATTAGAAGAAGATACTGAATTAGGACTTTGCGATATGGAATTAATTGAAAAACCTGAAATGCCTTCATACAGTCAGGCTACTAATATGGCAGCACCTGCTTCATTTATTGATGACTCCATGTTTGATGATGCAGAAGAGCAAAAGCGTAGAGCAGCAGAACGCATCCAAAAATTACGCAACCTTTCATTTAATATGAGTGGTGGTGGTGCAGAGTCTGGTAGCGAATTTGACAATGTGCCTGCTTATGTTAGAAGAAATATGGAACTTTTTGGAAGTACCCTTACCACTGTCGAAGATTTTTACAGTAAGTATACGGTAGGAAAAGACGATAAAGACCAAACACAACTATCAACGCTGAATACCTTTTTACACGGTAAGAAGCCCGATTAATAGCATTTAACTTTGTTTTAGCCTGGTGATTTTAGTTGTAGATCCCAACCTTTTGGTTGGGATCTTTGTTTATACACCAGAAAGCTTAATTTACAAATATGCCAAGTGTATTAATAACAGGAGGAACAGGGCTCGTAGGAACAGCGGTTAAAGCATTGCTTGAAAGAAAGGGGTATGAAGTTATTTTACTATCCAGAAGTAAATCGCCTATTAAAGGTCAAGCACACTGGGATATCCATGCAGGAATCATTGATAGTAGTGCTATTGCAGCCGCCGATTATATTATTCATTTAGCAGGTGCAGGCGTTGCAGATAAAAGGTGGTCTGAGTCGCGTAAGCAAGAAATACTTGATAGTCGTACAAAAAGTAGCGCGCTACTTGTTAAGGCTTTACAAGAAACACCCAATAAAGTAAAAGCAGTGATTAGTGCATCGGCCATTGGATGGTACGGGCCTGATAACAAAGATGTATCAACGCAAGGATTTGTAGAAACAGACCCGTCGTATCCAGATTTTTTAGGTACTACCTGTGCTGCCTGGGAAGCGTCTATTGCACCCGTTACCGCAAATACAAATGGTTTACAAAAGCGCCTAGTGTGTTTACGAACCGGCATTGTGCTTAGTAAAAATGGCGGCGCTTTAAAAGAGTTTTTAAAACCGTTGGCGGTAAGAATGGCTGCTGTTTTAGGAAACGGTAAGCAAATGATAAGCTGGATAGATTGTAGGGATTTGGCAAAAATGTTTGTGTACGCACTCGAAAATGAAAACATTAGTGGTAGCTACAATGCAGTGGCACCAGCACCTGTAAGCAATAAAACACTTACGCAAACGCTTGCAAAAGTGTTGTATGGAAAGTTTTACTTCACTACCTACGTACCAAGTTTTGTCTTAAAAATGATGCTTGGCGAAATGAGTATAGAAGTGCTCAAAAGCACCACCGTGTCATCGAAAAAAATAATAGATGCAGGTTTTGTATTTGATTATCCAGAAATTTCAAAAAGTTTATCGACCCTAGATTTATAAGTTTCGCTCTCGATTTATAAGCTTTGCCCTCGATGTATAAATGTCAGCCCCCACCGCAAATAAAATTATAAATCTTTTTTACGGTGCATAAAAAAGCAAAAAGCCCAAATAGCTGTTGTAAGAAGTAGCGATAATGCTATTTGTGTTGGCACTTCAGACAAAGACTTTTCGTAAGCCGTTTTTATATCTTTCCCAAACCTCCCTATAAACGCAGGTGCTACAATCATGCGGTCTGAAATTTCAAAAGGTAAGTAACGTCCAATATCGCCACCTATTTTTGTAGCTTTCATTTTTATATAACCAGTTGCAATATTTTCTACAATGAGGTAGTAAAATAAAAATATCCCTAGTGCTATAAATGCTTTTTTTATCAGATAGCCCAGTAAAAAAGCAATAGAAAGCTGTGCAAAGGTTTGCAAGAAAAAAAGACCAATATAATACGACTGATCCCAAATTTTACTGGTATCAAAGGTGCTGGCATAGATGCTAAACCCAATGGCAACAAGGGTGTAGAGGATGGTGGTAATACTACTTACAATCAGTACATCCATGAGCTTGCTGGTCATAAATTGACGCCTAGTCCAGCCGTCAATAACATTTTGACGCTGTGTTTTATACTGATACTCGTTGGTTACCAGCATGATTACAAGTATAGAAGGGAGAATTACAAAGAACGAAGAAATATACGCTACCGTATGCCAGGTTTCAGGAAATGCAAAGGGGTTGCCTAATAACATTTTAGCCAGCATGTCGGTACCTTTTTGTGTTGTAATGTCTAGGTACACATTATAAAACATGAGGTTGGCAGCAGGGTAGGTAAGTAATACAATAATGAGCATCGCCCAAAACGCGGGATACTTTTTTATCTTAAGCCATTCTATTTGAAGTAATGAAAACATATCGTTAGTGTTAGTCGTTGGTTAATTCAAAAAATTTAGTTTCTAAACTTTTCTTTTTGAGTTGTAATTGTTGCAGTGTAATGCCTTTTTCAAAACAGTATTTATTAATACCGTCTAGTTGCGCAGTACCAACAGGATAAAACAATTGAAGGCAACTCGTATGCTTTTTTACTTTTGAAAAACCACCCATCGATTCAACAATATTTAAAAGCGCGTCATTATTAGATGCTGCAATTTCAACAATATCTTCTTGCGCAAGTACTTCATCTACAGGGCCTGCCGTTAGTAAGGTTCCTTTTTTTAAGATGGCCACATGCGTGCAAACTTTTTCTACTTCATCTAGTAAATGGCTGGCCATAATGATGGTTTTGCCAGATGCTGCAAGCGATTTTATGAGGTCTCTAATTTCGGCGATACCTACTGGATCTAGTCCGTTGGTAGGCTCGTCAAACACAAGTACATCGGGGTTTCCAAGTAGTGCGGCGCCAATCGCAAGGCGCTGTTTCATACCTAAACTGTAACTGCTAAACTTACTTGTTTTCCGTTCTGCTAATTTTACAATTTCAAGCACTTTATCAATATCTGCGCTGTTACCTCTACCACTAATAGCTTGTGTAATTTTTAAATTATCTACCGCAGATAAGTAATGATAAAAATTAGGCGTTTCAAGTAAAGACCCAATTTGTTTTCTGTTATTGGTTTGTGGTGTATTACCAAACCAGCTAAACTTTCCGGTATCGGCGTGGAGTACGTCTAAAATAATACTGAGGAGTGTTGTTTTACCACTGCCATTAGGCCCTAGTATTCCAAACACAGCGCCAGCAGGTACTTCAAAACTTACGCCATCAAGCGCTGTAAGTTTACCGTAGTTTTTTGAAACACCGGTAATCGTTAAAATAGGATGCATAGACAAAATTAATTTCTGATGGGTCTACCGCTTTTTAAAACACTCTGAATTCTTTCTAATGTTTTTTTCTCGCCGCATAAACTTAAAAAAGCTTCACGCTCTAAATCTAGTAAATATTGTTCAGATACAAGGCTTTGTTCGCTAAGGTCGCCACCGCACATCACATACGCTAGTTTTTTTGCAACCACGGCGTCATGCGCTGTTGCATAACCCGCTTTTTGCATACCATTGATACCTGCTAAAAGCGCACCTAGCGCAGATCTTCCTAGTACTTTTACGTCTTTGCGAATAATAGGCATGGTATAACCCTGTGCGTGTAAATCAAGTACGGCCGATTTTGCAGTTGCGATGCGGCGTCCTATATTCATTACTATTTGATCCTGTCCTTTTCTTAAAACGCCCATCTCAAAAGCTTCTGCAGCAGAGGTTGCAACCTTTGCAGTAGCAATGGATAAGAATCTATTTTTTAGGGTAATGGTTTCTGGTTCTTCGTCATGCATTTCGTCGCCGGCGCGTAATACAAATTCTTTAGTGCCACCACCGCCCGGAATTAACCCAACGCCTAGTTCTACAAGACCAATATAAGTTTCGGCAGCGGCGCAAACAACATCAGCGTGTAAACTCATTTCGCAGGCGCCACCAAGCGTTAGCGCGTGTGGCGCAACAGCTACTGGTATACTAGAATAGCGCACGCGCATCATGGTGTTTTGGAACATTCTGATGGCCATGTCTAATTCGTCATATTCCTGCTCAATAGCAAGCATAAATATCATACCCACGTTAGCACCCGCACTAAAGTTGGGGCCATCGTTTGCAATCACAAGTCCATTAAATTTTTCTTCCGATATATTAATGGCTTTGTTGAGTCCTTCGAGCACTTCACCGCCAATGCTATTCATTTTTGAATTCCACTCAAAGCCTGCAATACCATCACCAATATCATATAAACGGCAAGCACTGTTTTTCCAAACTAGTTGGTCGGCTTTATTTTTTAATACTAAAAACGCATCACCACCTGGAAGTGATTTATAAGAGCCTGATGCTACATCGTAACAAAGTTTTTTCCCATTTTCTATTTTATAAAAGCTGGTTGCACCGCTTGCTAGCATAGTGTCTACCCAAGGGGCAACTGCATGACCAGCGGCTTTCATGGCAGCTACTGTTTTTGCAACACCGAGTGTGTCCCAACTTTCAAAAGCGCCAATTTCCCAACCAAAACCCGCCATCATGCCGTCGTCTACACGGTAGAGTTCATCACTAATTTCTGGAATGCGGTGCGAGATATAAGAGAACAAACCATAATGAAATGCTTTGTAAAAATCGCCAGCTTTATCTGGCGCTGCTTGTAATAATTGTAGTCTTTGTTTTAAATCTTCAATAGGTTTTGCAGCTTCTAGACTTGCAAACTTTGGTTTTTTGCGTGCGCTGTATTCGAGTGTTTGTAAATTCAGCGTTAATATTTCTTTACCCGCTTCTGATTTTATTTTCTTAAAAAATCCTTGTCCTGTTTTATCGCCTAGCCAATTGTTCGAAAGCATTTTTTCTAACCAACTAGGAATGTTAAAAATTGCACGCGCTTCGTCGTTAGGGCAATTGTCTGCAACGCCTTTTGCAACTTTAACAAGGGTATCAATTCCCACTACATCCGCGGTTCTAAAAGTTGCCGATTTTGGACGTCCAATAATAGGTCCGGTAAGCGCTTCAATTTCATCAATACTGAGGCCTAATTTTTCCATGCTATTAAAAATGAGCATGATGCTAAAAACCCCGATACGATTGGCGATAAAGGCAGGCGTGTCTTTACAATGCACTGTTGTTTTGCCTAAAAACAAATCACCATATTCCATTAAAAAATCGACTACATCAGGGCTTGTATATGGCGTAGGAATAATTTCTAATAAACGTAAGTAACGCGGGGGATTAAAAAAGTGCGTTCCGCAAAAATGTTTTTTAAAATCTTCAGATCTTCCTTCGGCCATTAAATGAATAGGAATACCCGAAGTGTTTGAAGAAACAAGCGTACCAGGCTTTCTATACTTTTCTACTTTTTCGTACATCATTTGTTTGATGTCGAGGCGCTCCACAACTACTTCAATGATCCAATCTACACCCGCTATTTCTGGTAAGTTATCATCAAAATTTCCGGTTGTAATTTTTTTAGCCGTTGCTTTTGTATAAACAGGAGATGGGTTACTTTTTAATGCAGCTTGTAAAGCATCATTAACCAGTTTATTGCGTTCCTGTGGTTTCGTACTTTCTATGGCTTCTTTTGGCACCATATCCAATAACAAAACTTGCACACCAATACCTGCAAAATGACACGCAATGCGGGAGCCCATCACACCGCTTCCTAAAATGGCAACTTTTTTAATACTACGCTTCATAAAAATGCTTTGCGTAAAATTAGTTAGTTATGCAACTATTTTAATCAAGGGGGCCAACTATTTTTT
>CANHCY010000034.1 GCA_947459295.1 Chitinophagaceae bacterium | reverse complement strand
TTTTTTAGTTTTTGTTTCTTATGGTTTAAAAAAAGAGGCCCTCCCATTTGGGAAGGCCTCTTGCGTATGTTTATACATTACAAAACGAAGCACCTCCCTGGTTAGAGTGGTTTCTTAATACGTTTTGTATGTTTCGATGTTCTCATGTTCGGATGTAAAATTAGGGGCATTTGAATACAACGCCAAAATATTTTAAGTGTAATTAAACGACGAGCTTGATATCAAAGTTTACTAGGTCTACAAATTCAGAGATACGGTCGCTAATATCTACTTTGCTAATTTCTCTCAAACGCTCGGTACCAAATTTTTCTACACAATAAGAAGCCATGGCAGAACCCACAATAATGGCGGTTTTCATATTTTCAAAAGAAATGTCTTTGGTGCGAACAATATGACCAATAAAACCACCGGCAAAGGTATCACCAGCGCCTGTTGGATCAAATACTTCTTCTAATGGAAGTGCAGGTGCAAAAAACACTTGATCCCCTTGGAATAAAAGTGCACCGTGCTCTCCTTTTTTAATAACTAAATATTTAGGACCCATGTCCATAATTTTTTTAGCTGCTTTTACAAGGCTATACTCGCCCGTTAATTGACGCGCTTCACTATCATTCACCATTAACACATCCACAAGGCTGATGGTGTGTAATAAATCTTCCATCATGATTTCCATCCAAAAGTTCATGGTATCCATGACAATGAGCTTAGGACGGTTTTTTAATTGCTTGATCACACTGCTTTGCACACTAGGCACTAAATTACCCAGCATCAAAAATTCGCAGTCTTGATAGCTATCTGGCACAACAGGCACAAAATTTTCCAACACATTTAATTGTGTTTCGAGGGTGTCACGTGAATTCATATCCATGTGGTAACGACCACTCCAGAAAAATGTTTTTTCGTCTTTTTTGATTTGAACACCTTCTAAATCTACACCACGAGCTGCAAGGGCTGCTAATTCCGATTCTGGAAAATCACCACCCACCACAGAAATTTGTTTTACAGGCGTAAAATTGGAAGCACACCAGGCAATGTAAGTACCTGCGCCACCAATAATTCTATCACTTTTTCCAAAAGGCGTTTCGATGGCATCAAAGGCCATTGAACCTACTACTACTAAAGACATAATTTTTGATTTATTACGGGTGCGAAAATAGGCTATTTAGGTGCAAAAGGGGGCAAAACCCAATATTTTGAGGCTAAATTGTAAAAACTAACACAAAAAACAAATAACTTAGCATAAACCGCTAACATATGTTAGTGCAAATACTCCCCTATGGCAAGAATTAAAACTGAAAAAAACACGACCCGTAAAGACGTAATCGTTAGTAAAGCAGCCATTTTGTTTAGAGAAAAAGGCTTTAAAGCAGCCAGCATGCGTGACCTCGCCGAATCGGTGGGCGTAGAAGCAGCTAGCTTGTACAATCATATTAAGTCTAAAACAGAACTCTTACACGAGCTATGTTTTAGTGTCGCCAATCGATTTTTACAAAAGCTTGATGAAATAGAATCGGAACAAATTCCTGCCATTCAAAAAATTGAAAAAATACTTCGTTTTCATATTGTTGAAATGGTGAATAATTATGAAGAAGTATATGTGAGCGATAGAGAATGGAAACATTTGAACGATCCTTACCTTTCTAATTTTCAAAACCAGCGCCGCATTTATCGCAAGCGCCTTGCAGCGATTATTGAAACGGGTATTAAAAACAAAGAGATCAAACCTATTGATGCGCCAACAGCAGTACTCATTTTATTGCACGCCATTAGTGGTATCGAAAGCTGGCACCGTTCTAAACAAAAAATTACGGCAGCTGCATTAGAAGAAAATATGGTAACCATTTTAGTAGGCGGGTTAACCATATAACCTTGTACCTTTGTACTCTAACAAAATACGTGTTGCACGAAAATAGTGTCTGAAAGAAATAATTTTATTGATTACATCCGAATTTTTTGTCGCAGCGGCCATGGTGGCGCTGGTGCTAGACACTTTATGCGCAATAAACTCACTGCAAAAGGCGGACCCGATGGTGGTGATGGCGGAAGAGGTGGGCATATCATTTTAAAAGGTAACGCACAACTTTGGACCCTACTGCACATGCGCTATTTTAAAAACGTATTAGCAGAACATGGCGAAGGTGGAAGCAAAAATAATTGCACCGGCCATGACGGAAAAGATATCATACTAGAAGTTCCATTAGGTACTATCGCCAAAGATGAAGAAACAGGCAATGTAGAAGCCGAAATTTTATACGACGGTCAAGAAATTATTTGGTTAAAAGGCGGAAGAGGTGGACTGGGTAATAGCAATTTTGCAACCCCTACCAACCAGGTGCCAGAGCACGCTCAACCCGGAGAAGAAGGAAGTGAAGGCTATAAATATTTAGAACTAAAAGTACTTGCAGATGTAGGACTTGTTGGATTTCCAAACGCCGGAAAATCAACTTTACTTTCATCTATTACAGCTGCTACACCTAAAATTGCCAACTACGCATTTACCACGTTAACGCCACAACTTGGCATGGTGGAATATAGAGATTCTCGCTCTTTTTGTATTGCCGATTTACCCGGTATTATTGAAGGTGCCGCCGAAGGAAAAGGCCTAGGGCACCGGTTTTTAAGACATATTGAGCGAAACGCCATTTTACTTTTTATGATCCCCGCCGATAGCAACGATCACAAAAAAGAATTTGATATTTTGCGTAACGAATTAGAGCAGTACAATCCCGAGATGCTTCAAAAAGATTTTATCATTGCCATTTCTAAATCAGATATGCTTGATGATGAATTAAAAGAAGCGATTGCAAAAGAACTTCCAAAAAATGTACCACACGTATTTATATCCTCTGTGACAAATACAGGATTAAGTGCGCTGAAAGATTTGTTGTGGGATACGCTTAATAAATAAATATTTGCTCGCAAATGAACTGTGCTTGATTTGTTGCGCGAAAATTTTTTGCATAAAAAAAGGCCTCCGCTTGCGGAGGCCTTTTTAGTATAAGACTATTTAGTTTTACCCGTTAGATCTTGATGCGTTTTTACGATCATTCTCATCTAAATGCGTTTTACGCATTCTTACAGATTTAGGTGTTACTTCGATACACTCATCTTGTTGAATATACTCCATACACTCTTCTAGGGTGAACTGTGTTTTTGGTGTAATACGAACGCTATCATCAGATCCACTTGCGCGGTGGTTGGTTAGCTTTTTCATTTCCACAGCGTTGATATTTAAATCACCTGGCTTAATGTGTTCAGCTAAAACTTGACCAATGTATACTTCTTCACCTGGTTCGATAAAGAAACGTCCTCTATCTTGTAACTTATCGATAGAATAAGCAGTTGTTGTTCCACCAAACTTAGCAATAAGCACACCATTGTTACGACCAGGAATAGGTCCTTTCCAAGGCTTGTACTCATTAAAGCGGTGCGCCATTACAGCCTCACCAGCAGTTTGGGTTAACATTTGTGAACGAAGTCCAATAAGTCCTCTGGAAGGGATATCAAACTCTAAATGTTGCATGTCACCTTTCGATTCCATCACCAACATTTCACCTTTTTTCTGTGTCACTAAATCAATGGCTTTACCACTAAATTCAGAAGGCACATCTACTACTAATATTTCAAAAGGCTCGTGTTTTTTGCCGTCGATTTCTTTTACAAGTACCTGCGGATTTCCCACGGTTAATTCATATCCTTCTCTACGCATGGTTTCTACAAGTACACCTAAGTGTAAAATACCACGACCGTATACTAAGAAGCTATCAGCACTATCTGTTTCTTCTACACGAAGTGCTAAGTTTTTTTCTGTTTCTTTCATGAGACGGTCACGAATGTGACGAGAAGTAACAAACTTACCTTCTTTACCAAAGAATGGTGAGTTGTTGATACTAAATGTCATACTCATAGTAGGCTCATCTACACTAATAATTGGTAAAGCCTCTGGTGCTTCAGGATCAGCAATGGTATCACCAATGTTAAACTCTTCAAGTCCAACAACAGCACATAAATCACCAGAAACAACTTCTGTTACTTTACGCTTACCCATTCCTTCAAACACATAGAGCTCTTTCACTTTATTTTTCTTGATAGAGCCGTCAGCCTGCACCAACACTACGTTTTGGCCTTCTTTAATCACACCACGCTCTACTTTACCAATGGCAATACGACCTAAGAAAGTTGAATAATCTAGTGAGGTGATTTGCATTTGTGTAGCACCTGTTTTTGCATTTGGTGGCGGCACAAATTTTAAGATACCATCTAGTAATGGATCAATATTTTCGCAAGGCGTTAAACTATCATTGAACCAACCATTTTTTCCGCTACCATAAAATGTAGGGAAATCTAATTGCTCTTCGGTAGCATCTAGGTTAAAGAATAATTCAAATACAGCGTCATGCACTTCGTCAGGACGACAGTTTGGTTTATCTACCTTATTGATAATTACAATGGGCTTTAAGTTTAATTGTAAAGCTTTTTGTAATACAAATCTTGTTTGAGGCATTGGGCCTTCAAAAGCATCTACTAACAAGCAAACGCCATCAGCCATTTTTAATACGCGCTCTACTTCACCACCAAAATCCGAGTGACCTGGAGTGTCGATAACGTTAATTTTTACGCCCTTATAAGTTACGGATGCATTTTTACTTAAGATGGTGATACCACGCTCACGTTCTAGCTCATTGCTATCCATGATAAGTTCACCTGTTTCTTGATTGTCTCTGAACACCTTTGTTGCGTGTAAAATTTTATCAACCAAGGTAGTTTTACCGTGGTCAACGTGCGCAATAATGGCGATGTTTCTTATTTCCATGTGCTTTTTTAAGGCTGCAAAGGTAAGGATTATAAGCTTAGAAACCCCATAAAAGCAAAGGATGGGCCTGAAAGCCAATAATTAACGCTTAGTTTACCCTAATATCAGGCTAAAACAAGATATTTACGGCTATAAATTTGCCTATGAAACGTTCACTTAAGATTTTAGCTGCAGTATTAGCCCTGCTTGCTATTGTATATATTTTAGGCCCTAAGCCTGCAGCTCCCATTTATAACAATAACTTAATACAAGTACCATCGGATCCAGCAGCACTAGAAGCATATATAAGTACTAAAGAAGCTGCGCATAAAGTAAAACCCGACAACGAAGCACGTATAGTTTGGGCCAATGATAGCACCAAAGCAAAAACACCGTACGTGATTGTGTATTTGCATGGCTTTAGCGCCAGTCAGGAAGAAGGAAACCCCGTTCATAAAAATATTGCGGGGCAGTTTGGTTGCAATATGTACCTCGCTAGATTATCGGAACACGGCATTGATACCATAGATCCGCTGGTAAATATGACCGCCACTAGTTTGTGGGAATCGGCAAAGGAAGCCTATGCCATTGGTAAACAACTAGGCGATAAAGTTATTTTAATGGGGACGTCTACGGGCGGAACTGTAGCACTTGAACTAGCCTCTAATTTTGATGACGTAGCCGGACTGGTTTTATATTCTCCAAATATTGCCATCAATAATCCAAGTGCCTTTTTAAGTAACAATCCATGGGGCTTACAAATTGCAAGAATGGTTATTGGCGGAAAAGAAAATATTATTAAAAACAAACCAGACAATTATAAAAAATATTGGAACGACCATTATAGATTAGAGGCCGTGGTTGAATTACAAGAATTATTAGAAACCACTATGATTCCGAGTCATTTTAATACAATTAAATGTCCGCTATTAACGCTTTATTATTTTAAGGACGAAAAAAATCAGGACCCAGTAGTAAAAGTTTCGGCGATGAAAGAAATGTTTGATGCCGTTGCTACACCTGCCAATTTAAAAAGAATGGTTCCTATACCGGAAGCAGGTAATCACGTACTTGCCTCTCCTATTCAGTCAAATGATATTGTAAGTGTAGAAAAAGAAACTGCTTTATTTTTGGAGCAAATTGTACAGTTAAAAAAAGTGATACATGCTAAGTAGTAAACTTGCTGGGATTGGAAAATATTTGCCTTCAAATGTAGTCACCAATCAAGACCTCACTGCCTATATGGAAACCAGTGACGAATGGATTGTGGAAAGGACAGGTATTAAAGAAAGAAGGTACGCGCACCGCACCAACGAAACCACTACTACTATGGCAGTGGAAGCTGCAAAAATTGCCATCGAAAGGGCGGGTACCACGGCTGCAGAAATTGACTTTATTGTGTTTGCAACACTCTCTCCGGATTATTATTTTCCAGGCTGTGGTGTACTAGTGCAACGAGCCATGGGTATGAAAGAAATTGGCGCACTTGATATCAGAAACCAATGTAGTGGGTTTGTATATGCACTAAGTGTAGCGGATCAATTTATAAAAACAGGTATGTATAAAAACATTCTTGTGATTGGCAGTGAAAAACATTCGTTTGGACTTGATTTTAGTACTAGAGGACGAAACGTTTCTGTAATTTTTGGAGATGGCGCTGGCGCCGTTGTGTTGCAACCCGCAACGTCTGATGGCCAGGGCATATTAAGTACGCACTTACACAGCGACGGCGAAGCAGCCGAAATATTAGCCATGTATAACCCAGGCACACACGCCAATCATTGGGGCGAGTACGCAAATTTTGATGCCGCTGAAATAGGTCAAATGTTTATGAGCCATAACATGATTGACAGTGCTCAAAATTTTCCATTTATGGACGGGCCGTCGGTATTTAAAAAAGCCATTGTAAAATTTCCAGAAGTTATACTAGAAGCCTTACACAATAATGGTTACACGCCATCTGATTTAAATATGCTCATACCGCATCAGGCCAATTTGCGGATTGCACAATTTGTACAACAAAAATTAGGCCTTAGGGATGATCAGGTGTACAATAATATTATGCAGTATGGCAATACAACAGCAGCGTCTGTTCCTATCGCACTATGCGAAGCGTATGAAAATAATTTAATTAAAGAAGATGACCTTGTTTGTTTAGCAGCATTTGGAAGTGGATTTACTTGGGCTAGTGCGCTTATTAAATGGTAAACTAGATGGACCGCAATATTTTATTTTTAGTAAATCCTATTTCAGGCACGCGTACAAAAGAAAAAATCATTGCATTTATTTCTGAGAAATTAAATGCCGCCAATATTTCTTTTAGCATCGATTACACAAATGCTACGGGTAACTACACACTCCTTAAAGAACAAGTTGTAGCAAAACGCATCACAGATATTGTAATTGTTGGAGGGGACGGATCAGTTAACCAGGTGGTGCAAGCATTTGCAGAAATGCGTTTGCGATTTGGAATTTTGCCAGTAGGCTCCGGCAATGGACTGGCTAGAGCTGCAGGTATTCCAACAAAAATAAAAAGAGCCTTACAAGTTATTGTTGAAGGGAACACCATGCCCGTGGATGCTTTTACCATCAATGATACATTCTCTTGTATGCTGAGTGGATTAGGGTTTGACGCGCAGGTAGCGCATAATTTTGCACGAAAAGCAAAACGCGGCTTGTTCAATTACACCAAAGAAAGTTTGCTTCATTTTTTTAAAGCGCAACCATACGGTTTTGAAATAAAACTACCTGAGTTTAGTTTTTTTACAGACGCATTTTTAATTAGTATCGCCAATAGCAATCAATTTGGCAACAATGTTACCATTGCCCCACAGGCAAAACTAAATGACGGATTACTAGATGTTATTGTGGTACAAAAAATGCACAAAGTAAAACTCCCCTACGCCATTTTAAAACAGTTGAGCGGTAACAATAAAATGCAGCAACTTGTAGAGGACATGAAGCATAAAAACATTGTATACTTTCAAACGCCTAGCTTAGAAATTAGCAATCTAAAACTAGCCCCCTTACATATTGATGGAGAAGCAGTAGCTAGTGCGCAGCATCTAGTCATCAAAGTATTACCAAATTATTTTACTTTGTTTGTTCCCGCATCACGTAATAAGTAGCCACCAAACTTAGTAGCAAACTCATACCCACCATCTGGTGTATTTGCGCCATCCATTCAAAAATACCCCATACACCAGGTATAATACTGCGCGCATACAAAAGGCTTGCAATGCCTAATAATACCTGTAATAACACCAGTAGCAATGGGAATACTTTAATACGGTTAAAAAACGAACTTCCATTGATGCGGTATAGTTGTACCGTCCAGTAAATCACTAGCGCCAGCAAAATATAAGCGATGCCGCGGTGCATGAAATGCACGAGTATTTTGTTTTCAATAAAGTTTAATAGAAAAATAGGATCAGAAAATAAATTACTTGGTACATAATCACCATTGATGGTTGGCCAAGTAGGTGCTACCATGGCTGCTTTGTGGCCCGCCATAAGGGCACCATACATGAGTTGTAGCACAAGCAGGGCAAGTATTGCTACATTAAATGTTTTGGCTTTTTGAACAGCCTGGTGCATGCCAGCTTGAATTTGAAGTGCCGTTTTGGGCACACTCAGTTGCAGTGCAAACCAAAAAGTATAAGAAAGTAACCCTAGTGCAAAAATAAAATGTAGGGCGAGGCGCGTGGGCTTTACATATACTGCGTCACCTTCGAGTCCACTCGCAACCATTATCCAACCAATAGCGCCTTGCATGATGCCTAAAAAAAACAGTATCACTAGTGGCTTAATCATTTCTTTTTTAAAATGCTTGGCTACCAAAAACCAAATAAATCCTCCCGCAAAAACAAGGCCAATAATTCTAGCCCATAAACGGTGAAACCATTCCCAGAAAAATATGTATTTGAAATTTTGTAAGTCAAATTCAAAATTGAGTAACTGAAACTGTGGCGTTTGTTTGTATTTCGCAAACTCAATTAACCAGGCCTCCTCAGAAAGTGGTGGTAAGGCACCCGTTATCACTTCCCATTCAGTAATTGAAAGACCACTGCCTGTTAAGCGCGTAACACCACCAAGCACAAATTGAATAATGGTCATAACAACACCTACTAAAAGCCAGGTAGCTACCAATTTATTGGAACGATTTGCAGTATTCATTTATGCAAAGGTATGATTTAGATACATCTTATTTTTTACCTATTTTGCATCAAATTGTGGAACCCAGGCACTATGCTAGAACAAAACTATCAAACAGCGCTATTAGAGGCAGGGCTTGACGAAGCAGGCAGGGGTTGTTATGCGGGGCCTGTATTTGCAGCAGCTGTTATTTTACCCGCTAACTTTTATCATCCACTTTTAAATGATAGTAAAAAACTAACAGAAAAAAATAGAGCGGTGTTAAAACCCATCATCGAAAAAGAAGCCATTGCTTGGGCCGTTGCAAGTGTATCACACACAGAAATTGATGAAATTAATATTTTACAAGCATCGATTAAAGCGATGCACTTAGCAGTTGCAGCACTGAAAAAAAAGCCTAAATATTTAATTGTAGACGGCAACCGTTTTAAGCCCTATAAAAATATTCCACACACTTGCATCGTAAAAGGCGATGGAAAATATGCATCTATTGCAGCAGCCAGTATTTTAGCAAAAACACATAGAGATGCTTATGTAGAAACGCTACATAAAGCCTATCCGATGTATGGCTGGAATAAAAATAAAGGATACGGAACGGCTGTACACCGCGCGGCTATTGAAGTACACGGCTTATGCGAATACCATAGAAAAAGTTTTGCTATCCTTCCCACACCCCCGCCCCTTCTCTAATAACAGTGTAATCATCGGTGGTGCAATCAACAATTGTAGAAGGAATCATGCCGCCTATACCGCCATCAATAACAATGTCAATAAGATTTTCAAAGTTTTCATGAATCACATATGGATCGGTGTAGTCTTCTACCATTTCCCCAGGTAAAGACGCAGATAAAATGGGATGTTCCAGTGCAGCAACAATAGCACTAGCAATTGTGTTGTCAGGAATACGAAGCCCAATGGTATTTTTTTTGTTTTGCAAAAGCTTAGGCACCTGCTTACTCGCTGGTAAAATAAAAGTGAATGGACCTGGTAAATAATTTTTTAACAGCCTGTATAATGGTGTTGAAATAGACTTGGCGTATTTACTTAAATCGGAAAGGTCAGTACAAACAAAACTAAGTTGCGCTTTGGCTGGGTCTACCCCTTTTATTTGTGCAATTTTTTCAATGGCTTTAGGCTGAAAAATATCACAACCTAAACCATAAATGGTATCGGTGGGATATGCAATGATACCGCCACTTTTAAGGCAGTCTACCACAGTTGCAATATGTCGAGGATTGGGGTTGTTAGGATGTATTTCTAATAACATATTATAGAATCTCCCACACTTCGCGGCCACGTAGCATTTTATCCAAATCGCCTTTTCCTTTTGTAGCAATGACTTCTTCAATTTGCATAGCCATTACGTCTTCGTAACAAGCTCTATCTGTTTCAAAGAAAACACCAAAAGGTCTTGGAAAATGTCCGTCCGGTTTAGTAGGCGAATCAAATAAACGTACCAGCACTTGTGCTTTGTAAAAATCTTTTTCGTCGTGGATCCATAAATCATCGGTACTCGCACCTTCACCAAGTTCTACAACAACAGGTTTTAGTCCATCAAATTTGATACCCTTGTTACCATTAGCACCAAAAATTAATGGTTTGCCTTGTTCTAAAAATAAAGCCTCTTCCTGCTTAGTTGCTTTTTCAGTAAATATTTCAAAAGCGCCATCGTTAAAGATGTTGCAGTTCTGGTAAATTTCTAAAAATGAAGCGCCTCTGTGTTGATGTGAACGCGTAAGCATCGCTTGCAAATGCTTAGGGTCGCGATC
The DNA here is from genome assembly GCA_947459295.1 of Chitinophagaceae bacterium. Lineage (GTDB taxonomy): Bacteria > Bacteroidota > Bacteroidia > Chitinophagales > Chitinophagaceae > Sediminibacterium. Next base: position 11,124 of record CANHCY010000034.1, on the reverse strand, counting down.
CATACTGCGCGCAATAAAACTAGCATCGGCCCCAAGTGCTAATGCAGCTGGATTAAATGGGTGATCGATACTTCCGTAAGGCGTACTTTTTGTAATCTTATGTTCTTCGGAAGTTGGTGAATATTGCCCTTTTGTTAAACCATAAATTTGATTGTTAAACATCATGATGTTTACGTCAAAATTTCGGCGTAACAAATGAATGGTATGGTTACCACCAATACTTAAACTATCTCCATCTCCAGTAACAATCCAAACACTGAGTTCGGGTCTAGTTGCTTTTAAACCACTAGCAATAGCCGTCGCACGTCCATGAATGGAGTGCATACCAAACGTATTCATATAATAAGGGAAACGACTACTACAACCAATACCACTTATAATGACAATGTTTTCTTTGGGAACACCAATATTTGGCATCACTTTTTGAACCTGCGCCAAAATAGAATAATCTCCACAGCCTGGGCACCAACGAACCTCTTGATCTGTTGCAAAATCCTTAGCGGTTAAAATGGGAGCTTCTATAGTAGTATCTGTAGGCATCTGGTATTATTTAAATGATTGGAGCCCCAAAGGTCCGACTAAATTTAATAATGATCACAAAATTTTTAGCCATTTACAAGGGCCTCCCAAAATTCGGCACCTCGGCGGGTATGCGGTATAACAATAGTTCCGCCCACAATGTTGGCTACTGCAAATATTTCATAGACCTCACTCGTAGAAAGACCAAGCTCGTGGCATTTTTGAAGATGGTATTTGATACAATCGTCGCACCTAAGTACCATACTGGCTACTAGGCCTAGCATTTCTTTTGTCTTTTTATCTAGCGCACCGTCATCGTAGGTATTGGTGTCTAGATTCCATAAACGCTTTAAAACGAGATTATCCTTGCTTAAAATAACGTCATTCATTTTTTGACGATAATCATTGAATTCTTGTATTGAGCTATCCATTTGAAATTTTTTAAAATGATTTAACGGTCCATCCTTCTGATCCAATCCTGCATCCCAGCATGAATTTTTTTAGCCACGTCTTTCTGAAATTCGGGGCTAATGATTTTTTGCTCATCATCGAGATTGGATAAAAAGGCTATTTCTACTAAACAATTGGGGAACTCAGTTGGTTGACTCAATGCAAAATTAAAACTGCCAATATTCCCAAATTCATTAAGCCCTAATTCTAACATCCGTGCTAATATAGTTTGAGTTAGGGGTCTAAAGCCTACATGTTTATAATAGGTACTAGTGCCTTTAATTTGAGTGTTACCACTAGAGTTCAAGTGCAGGCTAATTAGTACATGTGGAAGTTGACTTTGCAACCATAAAATGCGGTCTTTGTTATCAAAGGATGTATCGTTTTGCCTGGTCATGATAACATTTTCGATACCTGCGTCTCGTAAATGCTTCTCTAATTCTTTTGCAAATAATAATGTTGCATTTTTTTCTTTCACTTTTGTACGAATACCATCGGCACCTGAATTAGTTCCTCCATGACCAGCATCAATAGCTATCACCATTTTAGTTAAGTCCAAATCTTGTGGTTGTCTTCTAACGATAAGTTCAAGCCCTTTGTTGCTGTATTGCAACGAATAACCCCAGTGCTGTTTGTGATGCAATTCGACAGTAACTCGAAGTATATCATCGTCTACTTGATGGTAATAAACATTTTTTACTTCCTGCAAACTTGAAAGTTGTGTAATCCAATTGGTGTTGGAAGTAACGCCAAATATTTCAATGATAATTTTAGACGGATTGATATCCATCCAAGATTGATAAGGTAATTTTTCAGGTAACCGAATAGAAACATAATCAAATAAAGAATCACCTTTTGCAAGAATGGAATTACTAGTATACGGAAAAGGCGTAAGTGGCTTGTCAAGCGCGTTTGTATCTACAACAATAAATTGTTTGTCGATGTAGGCGAAACGGTTTTTTGAAAGCTGCACCTGAAACATGGATTTAGCCGTATCAACTACTTTAAGCAATACGCTCGTATCGAGATAGCCCATTTTTGCGCCTCCGAGCCTGTCTTCCCCTAAACCATATGCAAGTGTTGGTAATTTGCCAGCAGTTCTAGCCCAAAAACTAGGATAGCCGGGGCTTTGCGCTGCAACAAGCTGAACATAAAAGATGGTGCTACATAAAATGAACCTTAGGTATTTCATGTAGCCAAGATACAAAAAAATAAATCTCCCTTACATTTTGTAACCGTCATCGGCAATCAATTTGTCTGCAATTCGGCGGCGAGACTCTTTGGTGTTATACGGGTCTACTTTGGTAAAACGTTTAAGACCAATATGCATCATACGAAGCTCGTCTCCATCTGCAAAACTATTGAGGGCATCTTTACCTGCTTTATTGATACGGTCTGCGGCATCATATAAATAAGTACGCATGATATCTGCTTGTATACTAGTAGCTTCTTCCCCATTTTTTTGAGTCAACTTCATAACACGAAGAAGCGCACTCTCGGTATGAAATACTTCGATGGCCATGTCTGCAATATTCATTAATACTTCCTGTTCTTTTTCAAGTTGCATCATCAGCTTTTGTACGGCAGCACCTGCTACCATAAGTATTGCTTTTTTAAAGTTAGCAATGTATTTAAGCTCTTTTGCAAATGGCGCATCATCAGTATCGCCAAAATCAGGAATACTCATCAGTTCTTTTTGAACCGCCATAGCTGGCGTCATTAAATCAAGCTTTCCTTTCATGGCGCGCTTTAAAACCATGTCTACGGTAAGCAAACGGTTAATTTCATTGGTGCCTTCGTAAATGCGGTTGATTCTGCTATCACGATATCCTTTTGAAATTTGATATTCATCACTAAAGCCATTGCCACCATGTATTTGAACGCCTTCGTCAACAACAAAATCAAGCACTTCACTACCAAATACTTTTAACATCGCACACTCAATCGCATATTCTTCTGCGGCACCTAGTAATGCTTGCGCAAATGTTTTTCCTTCTTGTAGTAATGCATGTTCTTTATCATCAATCCATTTTGCAGTTCGGTAAAGACCGGCTTCACACACCCACATTTTTATTGCCATCTCCGCCATTTTATGTTTGATTGCGCCAAATTTTGCAATCGGTAATTTAAATTGTTCTCTTGTTTTTGCATACTGTACGCTAACTGTGGTTGCTCTTTTAGCACCACCAAGCGTTGCCGCGCATAATTTTAACCGGCCAATATTTAACACGTTAAATGCAATGATATGCCCCTTACCTATTTCGCCCAAAACGTTACCCACAGGCACTTTGCAGTCTTGAAAATATAGCTGAACGGTAGAAGACCCTTTGATACCCATTTTATGCTCTTCAGGTCCTTGCGTAAATCCTTCAGTACCTCTTTCTACTATAAATCCAGTAAATTTTTCACCGTCAATTTTTGCAAAAACAGTGTATACGTCTGCAAAACCACCGTTGGTGATCCAACATTTTTGTCCATTTAAAATATAGTGCTGCCCATCAGCAGAAAGTACAGCTGTTGTTTTTGCACTGAGTGCATCACTACCACTATTTGGTTCCGTTAAACCATACGCACCTTTCCACGCACCACTTGCTAGTTTAGGAATGTATTTTTGTTTTTGTTCGTCGGTGCCAAAATATAAAATAGGAAGTGTACCAATACCTGTATGTGCAGCAATGGCCACAGAAAAAGAATAGCCCCCGCCCAGCGCTTCATTTACGATGGTTGAGGTAATAAAATCTTTACCTAATCCACCATATTCTTCGGGACAAGAAGTAGACAAAAGCCCCTGTTCACCTGCTTTTTCCATTAGTGACGGCATTAAGCCTGGCTCTAGTTTATCGATACGATCCACAATGGGTAAAATTTCTGTGTCAATAAATTGATCACACATATCTTTCACCATTTGCTGTTCTTCATTAAATTCTTCTGGAATAAAAGTAGACGCTAACGTACTTTCTTTAATGATCCATTCACCACCTAGTAATGGTTGTTGATTTGAAGTTTCCATATCTATAATTTTAAAAGACTTTTATAATAAATTATCGTACACTTTTTGAAATACTTGTTTAACTATTTCAATTTCATTTTTATTCACACCAATGAGTGCTTCATCCATGGTTTGATTGGCGAGCTCTATGGTTTTATCTTGGAGTAATTTTGCAGACTCTGTTAAGCATACCAGATTAATACGACGATCCTCTTTAGAAGGCATACGCTTTACTAATTTTTGCTTTTCGAGATTGTCAATCAGGCGTGTAATACTTGGCTTGTCTCTAAATGTTCGGTTACACAATTCTTGCTGGCTCATACCATCTTGCTTCCACAAATGATAGAGTACACTCCACTGCTCGATGGTAATTTCGAGACCGGCCAGTCTAAAGTTTTTTTGTAAACGGCGGGCCACAGCGGTAGACGCCATACCATTAATAACGCTGTATAATTCGCCTCTTTTAAATTGGTTGTTTGACATATAGTTAGTTATGCAACTATTTCAAAGTACGGCCGTTTTTTGCATAAAACCAAGAAAAAATTGGGAAATGAAGGGTCTAGCCTAACAAATAGCCCAATTATTGATTTTCTTTGTTACATGCCCTTTTTAACAGTAACCATTTGCCTACTTTCAGCCTACGGCGTATTGATGGCCTTGTATACAAGAGGGTACTGGAGCATGCGTGGGTTTGTGGCTGGCGGTGGGCCTCCCCTATCTAAGTTTTCGGTGATCATTCCGGCCCGTAACGAGGCCTCCAATATAGAAGTTTGCATTGACGGTATAATCGCACAAAACTACCCTAGCCATTTGTTTGAAATTATTGTGGTAGATGATTTTTCTGAAGACGAAACGGCGCAGATAGTTTTGAAGATTGCACAACAACATAAGAATGTTCGTTTACTGCAATTAAAAGATTTTACAAATAATGAAAACCTTATTGCGTATAAAAAAAGAGCCATAGAAATTGCGATTAACGAAGCCACTGGTGATTGGATGGTAACCACAGACGCCGATTGCTGTGTTACTAGTAATTGGCTTGCTACTTACGACGCCTATATTCAGGAACACGACTCTGTAATGGTGGCAGCACCGGTAGCCTATTCAAACACTGGAAGCTTTTTATCTATTTTTCAAGTACTAGATTTTATAAGTTTACAAGGCATTACCGCAGCAGCTGTTGCTTCAGGTTCCCACACGCTTTGCAATGGCGCTAATTTATGTTACTCCAAAAATGCTTTTGAAAGTGTTGGAAAATTTAGCGGCATCGATCATTTACCCAGCGGCGATGATATGCTACTAATGCATAAAATGAAAAAATCATACCCAGGTAAAATTGGTTATTTATATGCGCAGGATGCAGTGGTTACCACCGCCCCAAGCGCCACGCTGGGTTTATTTATTCAACAGCGAATACGCTGGGCTAGCAAGGCTTCTGGCTATCAAGACAAAATAATATTTTGGCTACTTCTGCTCGTGTACCTTACTAATGCATTGTTACTCGTATACCTTCCTATTAATTATTTACAAACAGGAAATATTAATAACTGGCTACTTTTAATTGGTTGTAAAACGCTGATTGAAATGCCGTTCATGTATGCATCAGCCAAGTTTTTTAAACAACAAAAGTTGTTGGTGTGGTTTTTGTTCATGCAACCATTTCATATTGTATATACGGTGGTAGCAGGCTGGTTTGGCACATTTGGTTCTTATAAATGGAAAGGACGAACCGTAATGCAACAACAAGAAGGAACTTTTTTTAGAAAGCTTCGTCGCAATAAAGCTGCGAGCGTTTCACTATACATTATAGCCGCTGCTTTTTTGATGGCCGTGTTTGCTTACTTTATTGCACCCGAACATTCGCCAAATGCCAACCGCATGATTCCTGAAATTGGAAGTATGAAGCCAGGCTTTAGCATTCAATTACTTCAAGTTAAACGCATAGGTCAAACAAAACAACCATCCTTTTTTGAGAAACTTATTGGTGGTGAAGAAGACGTTTACACTTTTGTTCCGGTCACTTCTTATTCTATCAAAGGAAGCGATATTCATTATCAAAAATATATTGACGAGGGTATTACAGAGCCTGGTGTCATGCAGTTGAGCCTGCTAGCCAAGAGTCCTGTTATTACACAAACCTATTACGCCGGCACTGATAAGTTTGGAAGAGACATGCTAAGCCGCCTTATTATTGGCGTACGCGTAAGTTTAGGGGTTGGTTTAATTGCAGTATTACTGTCTTTAACCATTGGCATTTTACTGGGCGCCATTGCTGGTTTTTATAGAGGCTGGATAGACGAGTGTATCATGTGGTTTATCAATGTTATTTGGAGTATTCCAACATTATTACTGGTGTTTGCTATTACACTTGTACTCGGAAAAGGATTTTGGCAAGTATTTATTGCCGTTGGATTAACCATGTGGGTAAACGTTGCAAGACTTGTGCGTGGCCAGGTAATGGCTATTAAAAACAGAGAATTTATTGAAGCAACTAGGGTACTAGGCTACTCAGATATGCGCACCATATTTATTCATATTTTACCAAATATTATTGGACCGGTTTTAGTGATTGCTGCAAGCAATTTTGCATCAGCCATTGTAATTGAAGCAGGTTTAAGTTTTTTAGGCGTGGGCGTACAACCGCCACAACCCAGCTGGGGCCTGATGATTAAAGAAAATTACAATTTTATTATCACGCACAATCCTGCACTGGCATTAGCACCAGGCATAGCCATTATGATATTAGTACTAGCCTTTAATTTATTGGGCAATGGATTGAGAGACGCATTTAATGTAAGGGAGAAATAAATTACTCGGTAGGTGATACCACCACATTTCTAACCAAACTTTCTTCGAGCGAAATAAATGTTTCGGTTCTTTCGATCCCTTTTATTTTTTGCAGCTCGTCGTGTAAAACATAGCGCAACTGCTGAATGTCTTTACATACAATTTCTGCAAACATGCTATAGTTTCCCGTGGTATAATTTAAGCGCACAATTTGTGGCACTTTTTTTAATTCTTTGGCAACACTATCATACAATGAACTTTTTTCGAGATAAATACCAATAAATGCTATTACGTCATAACCGAGTTCTTTTAAATCGACAGATAATTTTTTACCCTTTACCACACCCAGCTCTTCTAACTTTTTAATACGCACGTGGATGGTACCGCCCGATACAAAGAGTTTCTTGCCTAAATCGGCGTAAGAGACTTCTGCATCTTCCATCATTTCCTGAATGATCTGTAAATCGAGTTTGTCAAGATTTAATTTTGAGTTCATAATTGGGCCCGTTTTTAGTATTTTTCTAAATTAAATCTAACTTATTAAACTATTTCTATACTTTTTGATAATTGATTAAATTATTTGTAAACAATAGGTGAAATACTTTAATATTGTATGGTCTACAAGCAACAAACAGTTCTTATCTATTGTGGGGTGACGAAATATTAGGCAAACGTGCCCTCTTGTCTCGAGGGTGAGGATAACGGGATAAACGTAACATAGAGCCGCTTAGCAATAAGCGACCAGGGTCGACCACTGAACTTTGTGTTATAGCTAACTGCCTTCTGGAGGTTCGATCCCTCCCCCTACAGCAATAAAAAGCCGCTTCTAATTGGAGCGGCTTTTTTGTTTACAATAGGTGACACTAAGGGTGACACTAAATGTTGATTAAGAAACCGATTAGACTAATCGTTTGAGTCTAGATTGTAAATTTTGTAGCATTAATTGCTTAGCAGCATTTGACAGTAAAGTATTTTGAATTAAAGCAACAATTTGTGGTTCTTTTTTAATGAATGATTCTATAATTCTTAAATACCTTATTTCGACAATTCCAAGTCGCTTTGCAAATTCAATAAATTCTATTCGACCATAATGTCCATAACTGGCATAATATGCTGAGTCAAAGTCATTGTCAAATAATTCTAATGCTGTATCACGCTCATTTGGTGTATGAATGATTGTACTCATTAGATCATAAGAAGGCGACAATTCCATTTCACCAAAATCGTTTCTGATTAATGAAAAGTTTTTTAAGTGCGCATCGCCATTTGAAAAAATATAATTGAATAAAACAATTTTGAAGAAATTTTCAACGGCTACCATGGAGGCTGGCACATATTTTTTTATTAACACGCCTATTTCGAGATAGCTACCCTCGTACTTATAGGATTCTCCATGGGTTTCGTTGGTTCGATTTGTTATTTGGGCAAAGTCTTCTTGTATATATTTTGTACCATCTGTTTTTACATCAAACCGTTTGGTAATATATGCTGGCGTTCCGTCTTTGAAATAAATAAGTGCATTATGAGCAGTTTTGATTTTAAAAATTTGTGCTGCGATTTGCATTATTAAATGTTCGTTTTCCGGAGCGTCTTGCATCATTTCCAAATGGTTGGCCATTGGTATTGGCTTAATGATATATTGACCTTTAGTTTCACATAACGAAAGCTTATCCCCCACTAATTTGAGAGAATACTTTAACTGCACGCCAGAAATTGACATCTTTTTTGAATGCTCGTTATACATATGTATATTTTCTGGCTTTGGCTTATCAAAGTCAAGTATTGTGGAGACACGTTTACCATCAAATAGTTTTTTTCTACATGATAGGCAATATTCATTTTTCTCTACCTTTTTATAGCATCCTAAACATTTCATCCTATAAAGGTTTTACTGTAATAGCACCAATATTGTCTTCCTGTGCGGTTAACAACAATCTCCCAATATGATCATTCTCGTCAATTTTCAATAGTCTGCATTGAATATTTTTATTTACACCCTCTGATAATAAACCAAAGAAAAAAGCAAATAGCTTTTCAGATTCATGCTTTTTAATGCTCCTTGGCATGGTTAAACTAATGGATGGATTTTTATTATTTTGCAAATAGACTTGATCATACTCAAATGAATAAGTGCCGTTTAATTGCTTTTCCAATATGCCTGCTAAAATGCCATTATTGAACACTCCTGCTTTCATTATATCATTGATTTAATGTGGACAGTTAATTCTAAGCCCAATACATCTAAAACACTTAATAGGGTGTTTAGGGTGGGGTTTCTGATTCCTAATTCAATTTCAGATATTGACTTAAAAGTGATGCCTGCCATTTCAGCAACATCTTTTTGAGTTAAATTCAAATAATCTCTTCTTTCTTGAATAAGATTGCCAATTTGTTGATTATTCATTGGAAATATATTTCTAATTATTAGCAAAAATAGTATATTTTACTAATAATTAATTGAATTTTAGAAATATAATTCTAATTTGTAAGTTATAAAATCTGTAAGTTTAGGGAGCGATATTAATGCAAAGAATTAAAACTGCAAACACTTAAACGTCTGAAAATACAACCAATGGCCAAAATTATTGGGGTGGTTGATATTGTTACTCAATAAAGAAGGCTGATCTTTTCGAGCAAATACCTTTTCAAAAATAGCATACACATCTACAAAGGTACAACCACTAATTGCGGCCGCTTCTTTTGCAGCCTCGGTATATAAATTCATGGAATGACTAGAATAATGCCAGTTATCGTTGGGCCTGAAGCATGAATAAATGATAACTTCTGCATTTTTTTGCTCCTTTGTTAATTGGACAAGTTTAACCAGGTTGTTTTGATATTCTTTAGGGGTGATACCTCCTATATTAGCCTCATTCATTCCCCAGCCTAATAATACCAAATCCGGATTTTTTTTGCCAATAACCGCTTCCCATTTAGCAATCCCTTCTACTGTGGTATAACCAGGTAAAGATCCGTCTTGAAGTTGGATGGCGGATTTAGGAAATAAGGATTTCAGATCATCTACCCACCGGTTTTGAAATCTAAATTGAGGACTGCTGGCTTCGGCACCAGCAGCAATACTATTGCCATACGACAACACCAAAACAGGCTCGCCTTTTTTTAGCTTAGCTGTAAACTTTGGTAATTGATTTTCCGAAGAAACATTGCCGGGAAAAATACTTTTTTGCCTAGAAGTATAATCGACCCAAACAAAATAGGGGTTGTTGCTATAATTTGAAAAGTTGTTTTGGTCAAAATCTGTTTTTTCAAATAGTGGATGCTTCGAATAATCAGGTATACGCGAACCAGCTGTTCTAGTAATACTTCCCTTTTTATAATCGATGGTATAATCAATCCCTTCTGTGTAAATTATACTAGCAGAATCGGAAGGCAAATAAGTATTGCGCACCGTAACGGAACCTTTACGAATAGAGGGATATAAAAAATTAGTAGGGCTCGTACTAGCAAGTACAAAACTCTCTCCTTCTATTTTGTTTTTTCCTTTAGATGAACCAAAAGGTTGCAAAGATTTGCAAGACCATAGCGTGCAAATTAAGGGTAGTAAATAAATGAATGGCCGTAACCTAGATTGATACATTCAAAAGGATTGTATCACAAATCTAGTTTTATTTATATAAGTTTAATAATTTATATAAATTTTATTGAATTTATTTTCAGGCCCGAATTACAAATTCCCTTTTTTTAATTCACTTACCGCAAAATCGGTGGCTCTTGCCGTAAGCGCCATATAGGTTAATGAAGGATTCTGACACGCCGATGACGCCATGCAAGAACCATCTGTAATGAATACATTTTTTGCATCGTGCATTTGGTTCCACTTATTGAGTACAGAGGTTTTAGGATCCTTACCCATACGCGCCGTTCCCATTTCATGAATACAAAATCCGGGTGCTGGCATGGTATCGTAGGTAGAAACATTTTTGATGCCTGCTGCTTCTAACATTTCTGCTGCGCTATTTTTCATGTCCACGCGCATCTTCATTTCGTTTTCTTTAAACTCGCAGTCAATGTCAAGTAATGGTAAACCCCACTTATCTTTTTTGTCTTTGCTAAGGGTTACTTTGTTTTCATAGTAAGGCAAATGCTCACCCCATGAACCAATCCCCATCGACCAATTACCTGCTTCTGTGATACTTTCTTTAAACGACTGGCCAATACCCTCTCCTTCTTGCCTGCCTCTACCCGCGCCACCTTGGTAACCAAAGCCACGCACATAACCTGCCGATGAACCGCCATCTAAATTTCTAAACCTTGGAATATAAATACCATTTGGACGTCGGCCATAGGTATACTTATCTAAAAATCCTTCGTAGGTACCAGAAGCACCCACACCATAATGATGGTCCATTAAATTATGT
>CANHCY010000033.1 GCA_947459295.1 Chitinophagaceae bacterium | reverse complement strand
CAAGCCGTTAGCATGTACGAAAGTTTCTTTGCTTGAATTGTCATGCTTGATGAATCCAAAACCTTTTTCCTCGTTGAAGAACTTTACAGTTCCTTGAATTTGTGTGTCCATTTGTAAATTTGTAAATTGTAATTAAAGTGCAAAAGTACACATAAATAGTCCCGCTACCAATAAATACTTGTCATTTGAAAAGTTAAATTGTCAATTGATAAGTGATTTAAGGCGAAAAAAAACGAAATATTACCTAGTCCTCAACGCTTTGTATGCAAAAAAGCAACTTAATAGCATTAATAAGGCAGCTAGCATAAAAGGCGCGCCTGGGAAATAAAATGGTGCTATAGGCCCAGTAAAGAAGGCAAATAAATTAGACATGACTAGCGGACCAACAATAGATGTTATGCTAATAACGCTTGTTAAAGACCCTTGGAGTTCACCTTGCTCGTTAGATGGAACAGATCCAGAAATAATGGCTTGTAGACCCGGACCGGAAATGCCTCCTAAACAATAAGGGATTAAAAAAGCAAACATCATCCAACTTTGTGATGCCAGGCCAAATAAAATTAATCCAATGGTATATAATCCTAAACCTACGTATACACTTTTCTCATTCCCAATTTTAGGATTCACAAACCTTACAAGTACACCCTGAACAAGACTAACCAATACACCAACAACAGCCAGCGATATGCCAATCATTTTTGGTGACCACTTAAATTTTTCGATATTAAAATAACTCCAATTGCTTTGAACAGCATGTGAAGCAACATAAATCAAAAAGAAAGAAACAATAAGTCCAGCAACTGCCGGGAATCTAGATAAATTTTTTAAAGAACTTATGGGATTAGCGCGCTTCCAATCAAAAGCTCTTCTGTTAGAAGCATCTAGGGATTCTGGCAAAACAAAATAACCATATGCTGCATTTAACAGCGCTAAACCTGCTGCTACTAAAAATGGAATACGAGGACCCATTTCGCCAAGTAGCCCTCCTATCATTGGACCTACAATAAATCCAAGTCCAAAAGCAGCACCAATCATTCCAAAGTTTTGTGCACGTGTTTCTGGCGTACTAATATCTGCGATATACGCTGATGCCGTTGTCATACTAGCACCTGTAATACCTGCAATAATGCGTCCAACAAATAACCATCCAATACTTGGCGCAAAAGCAAGGAGTAAATAATCGAGACCAAATCCTAATAATGAAAACAATAAAACGGGACGTCGTCCATATTTATCACTTAAATTTCCAAGTACCGGTGCAAATAAAAATTGCATGATGGCATAGGAAAAAGTAAGCAACCCTCCAAACAAGGCCACTTTGCTAATGTTAGTGGTGTGCAATAAATCTTCAATCAGCTTTGGAACAACTGGGATGATTAATCCAAGCCCAGTTACATCAATTAATAACGTGATAAAAATAAACCCAATTGCTGCTTTACGATTTTTTATCATATGTTCCAGTTGTTGTACTTTACAAAAAAAAGCTTTTTAACTGGTACTATCAAATTGAATGGGGGCACTGACGCGCCCCCATTCAAAACAAATGAACCCTATGTAACCCTTGCTTGCTACTTATTTTTTTAATTCGATAACACCAACACTTGTTGTTTTAGGTTGAACCACTACAACATTATTGATTGTCGTATCTCTATATCCATTAGACGCTTTCACAAATAACTTATATGTACCGTCTTTTAAACCGCGCATTTTAAACTCACCTTCTCTATTAGGAAGTGCATAAGCAGTATCCTTGTTGTTAAATAGCGTGATCACAGCTTTTGCATCTCTAGGCTTTAATTTACCAGATACACTTGCTGTATTTTTTTCTACAAAACTGTGCATGACTGGAATTAAATAAAATTTTCCATTTGCCTCAATAATTGAACGGCTCACATCAAAGTCTAACCAAAGTCTATGTCTGCGACTTGCAAACTCTTCAAACTCATTTCCTTTTAATTTGATAACTATAAAATTGGGGAGATTAGGAGATAGGTTTAATGGATGTGTTACACTATCTTTTACAACACTATTATTGGTACCAAATTCTATACGCACCAACCTTACTGAACCTTTTGGAACATTAGCAGAAGCGAACAACGTATCAAGTCCATTCCTGAATTTTAAAATATCATACACGCCAGCTTTTATTGGCATTGTTGTCCATACCAAACCGGAATCTTTGCGGGAATTTCTATTTGCTCCAATATGATCCCAATTACAAGTGTCTCTTCGGAGCGAACCTTCCCTTGCTGTATCGATTACTATCTGCAAGGATTTGATATCAATAAAAACATTGTCATAACTACCAGGACCATCCGTTAACATAAAATTAACTTGCTGAATACCTGGCCCATTTTCTACAGAAGTAGACTTGTTACACGCTACAGCAACAAGCGAAACAATGGCTATTAAACTAGCCGCGACAAATAGGTTTGTTTTTTTCATGGTGTGCAAGATTTGATTTGAGGGGATAAGAATCAAATATAAAAACAAGGTTTAATAACAATATGTTAAACCACTTAATTTGAAAAAACAACCAGGCCATCAAAAACGTCCACAAGTACTGGCTTTGTTTTATCTACTTCTCCAGCAAGTATCTTTTTACTAAGTGCATTTACAATGAGTTTTTGAATAAGTCTTTTTAAAGGTCTTGCACCCATTTGAGGATCAAAACCTTGCTCTGCTAAAAACTCCAATAAATAATCGGAATACTGAAGCGTGATACCTGAAAGCGCTACCATTTTTTGTAGCCCTTGTAATTGAATTTTTACAATGCCTAATATTTGCTTTTTTAAGAGCGGACTAAACATGATAATTTCATCTACACGGTTTAAAAATTCGGGTCTGATAGTTTGTCTTAAAAGTTCCATCACATCCGTTTTTGCTTTATCAGTAACGGCTTCAATATTTTTTTCAGTAACTTTTTCAAAAGCGTCCTGAATTAAATGACTACCAATATTACTCGTCATAATAATAATGGTGTTTTTGAAATTTACTTTACGTCCTTTATTATCCGTTAAATGACCATCATCCAAAACTTGGAGTAATATATTCCAAACGTCTGGGTGCGCTTTTTCAATTTCATCGAGTAGCACCACACTGTATGGCTTGCGTCTAACCGCTTCTGTTAATTGACCACCCTCATCATAACCCACATAACCCGGAGGCGCTCCCACTAGGCGCGATACCGAATGTTTTTCTTGGTATTCACTCATGTCGATGCGGGTCATGAGTTGTTCGTCATCAAATAAATAATCGGCAAGTGCTTTTGCAAGCTCCGTTTTACCCACACCTGTGGTGCCTAAAAATATAAAGGAGCCGATAGGTTTTTTAGGATCCTGCAGACCTGCCCTACTTCTTCGAATAGCATCCGAAACAGCAGCGATGGCTTCTTCTTGGCCTACCACGCGCTGGTGCAATTCATCTTCTAGGTGTAATAATTTTTCACGATCCGATTGCAGCATTTTACTAACCGGTATGCCCGTTGCTTTTGCAACGCTCTGTGCAATATCTTCGGCGTCCACTTCTTCTTTCATAAGTCTACTGCCATTTTCACTAATGGTACCAAGCTGTGTATTTAGAGTTTCGATAAGGGCTTCTTGGTCTTTAATTTTACCATACCTTATTTCGGCTACTTTTCCGTAATCACCATTGCGCTCTGCTTGTTCAGCTTCAAACTTATACGCATCAATAGAAGTTTTTGATTGCTGAATTTTTTCGACCACTTCTTTTTCTTCCTGCCATTTTGCTTTTAACGTATCACGCTCCACTGATAAATTACCAATCTCAATATTGAGCTCTTTTAATTTTTCTTCATCGTTTTCTCTTTTGATCGCTTCACGCTCAATTTCTAATTGCCTAATTTGACGCTCGAGTGTATCCAGCTCCTCTGGCATCGAATTCATTTCTAACCTTAATTTAGCAGCGCTCTCATCAATTAAATCAATGGCTTTGTCTGGTAAAAAACGGTCAGTAACGTAACGGTTAGAAAGCTCTACTGCCGCAATAATAGCTTCATCTTTTATACGCACATGGTGGTGCGTTTCGTAACGGTCTTTTAATCCCCGTAAAATTGAAATCGCATCTTCTACACTAGGCTCTTCAATCATTACTCTTTGAAACCTTCGCTCTAGCGCCTTGTCTTTTTCGAAATACTTTTGATACTCACTTAATGTAGTGGCACCAATAGCTCTAAGCTCACCTCTTGCAAGTGCTGGTTTTAAAATATTTGCAGCATCCATCGCGCCATCACCGCCACCTGCACCCACTAGGGTATGGATTTCATCAATAAATAAAATAATTTCACCATCACTTTCCGCTACTTCTTTTACAACCCCTTTTAACCTTTCTTCAAACTCACCTTTGTATTTAGCACCGGCAATTAAAAGCCCCATATCAAGTGTGTAAATGATTTTCGACTTTAAATTTTCTGGTACATCACCATTAACAATACGCATGGCTAGTCCCTCCGCGATGGCCGTTTTACCCACACCAGGCTCACCCACTAAAAGCGGATTGTTTTTACTTCTTCTAGATAAAATGTGAAGCGTTCTTCTGATCTCTTCATCTCTACCAATTACGGGATCGAGCTTTCCCTGACGCGCGGCTTCATTTAAATTGCGCGCATATTTTTTTAGCACATTAAACTGCGTGTCTTGTGTTTGCGAACTAATTTTTTCGCCTTTTCGTAATTCCTTAATGGCTGCCACCAAACCTTTTTCTGTGAGGCCTGCGTCTTTTAAAGTTTTTGCCGTACTATCATTTACATGTAGTAATCCTAAAAGCAAATGCTCTGGACTAATAAATTCGTCTTCAAAAGTTGCCAGCATGCTATTCGCTTTTAAAAGCGCCGTATTCAGCTCTCTTCCAATTTGCGCACCAGGCTCTGCACCTTGTACCTTTGGAAGTTTAGCCATCGCGTCGGTAATTTTTGCAGCAACAAATGCAGCATTGACGTTGTTCTTTTTTAATAAAAACGAAACCGTACTATCTTTATCTTCCAAAATTGCTTGAAGCAAGTGCTCTGTTTCGATAGAAGGATTGTTATTATTAAAAGCAAGCTGTTGGGCTGCAGCAATGGTTTGCTGTGCTTTAATGGTATAATTTGCTAAATTCATAGTTATATTGTTTTGAATGCATAATTTGTGTGCAAAAACGATACTAAACTTATTTATTTCTTTGTAACCGTACAAAACCGGAAATTATGTCTGTAAAAACAGTGATGACCTGCACGAAAGTCAGCTATATCATAGCTTTCATGCTATTCTTTCAGGTTTCTAAGGCCCAACTTAATTTTACCGAACTAGGTGCCAAACTAGAGGCTAGCAAAAAGGAGCTTGGCGGCAAAGCCGTGCTACTCGTCTTTAAAGACGGAAAAATAGTGTTTGAAAAATCTGTGGGCGAGTTTACACCAAAAACACAAGCACCCATTGCAGCGAGTACCCAGTGGTTAACTGCTGCACTTGTGATGAGTTATGTAGATGAAGGCAAACTCTCACTCGATGACAAGGTAAGTAAGTTCCTTCCTATATTTTCAAAATATTCTAAAGGCTATATTACCATTAGAGATTGCTTGACGCATTTAACAGGTATCGAAGGTTCTTCTATTGGTTCTTTAAAAGACATGAGCAATCCTAAAAAATTTTCTAGTCTTGATGAAATCGTAAATGACATTGCCTCCAGCAAAGAAATTTTATCCAACCCTGGCCTCGTTTTTAGATTTAACAATATTGGATTCACCATTGTAGCAAGGGTACTCGAAGTAATGAACAAAAGAGGCTTTGAACAAATGATGGCGGAGCGCATTACTAGACCCTTACTTATGCGCACCACTAATTTTTTTAGCTACACCGTTATTAACCCTGCTGGTGGTGCTCAATCAAGTGCCAACGATTACATGAATTTTTTATCGATGCTTTTAAATGGCGGTGTATTTAATGGTAAAAGAATTTTATCAGAAGCAGCCATTGAAACAATGATGAAATCAAGTTCTACACAAGGCATGATTAAAGAAACCCCATCTATAGTAGAAGGCAAAAATTACGGCATGGGGCAATGGATTTTTGGGACCGATGAAATCGGAAAAACTACCACAGTAGCATGCCCCGGACTTTTTGGAACATGGCCACTGATAGACTATTGTAGAAAATATGCTTTACTTGTTTTTACACCTGGAGAATCTGCTAACGAGAACAAAGAACTCATGGCTTCTTTTAAAGCGCTCATCGACGAACAAATTGTTGCTGCGTGCAAATAAGATATAAATGCAATTGATTCAAGAACATACTAGGTTTATAAAAGAAATGGCATTATCGCTGGGTTTTACGCATTGCGGTATCGCAAAAGCAGCACCCCTCGATGAAGACGCCAGGAGGCTAGAAAAATGGCTACACGCAGGCATGCATGGATCGATGCAGTATTTAGAAAATCATTTCGACCTCCGCATAGATCCAACCAAATTAGTGCCAGGTGCAAAGTCTGTGATTACACTTACACAAAATTATTACAGCCCTAAAAAGCAACCAGCAGACAGTCCTAAAATTTCGACCTATGCATATGGCACCGATTATCATTTTGTAATCAAAGAAAAACTCAACAAATTACTAGCCGCACTAAGGCAAAAAGCGGGTGATATTGTGGGTCGTGGATTTGTTGACTCGGCACCTGTGCTAGAAAGAACATGGGCACAAAAAACAGGCGCTGGATGGATTGGAAAAAATGGAAACTTGATTTCTACATCAGATGGCTCATTCTTTTTTATTGCTACAATCATTGTAGACCTTCCATTAATATATGACGACCCTTTTGCCAAAGATTATTGCGGCTCTTGTACAAAATGCATTGACGCCTGCCCCACAGATGCTATTTTACCGGACAAAACCATAGCAGGCAATAAATGTATTAGCTATTTTACCATCGAATTAAAAGACGCTATTATACCTTCTGGCATGAAAGGCAAATTTGACAATTGGATGTTTGGTTGTGATACTTGTCAGGACGTGTGTCCATGGAACCGTTTTAGCAAACAGCATCAGGAGCCCGGATTTACGCCCAATACAGCTATTGAAAGCTTTGGCGCAAAAGAATGGAACAACTTAACCAAAGAAGGCTTTAAGACAGTATTTAAAAACTCTCCTTTACAGCGCTCAAAATTTGAAGGCATTACAAGAAACCTTTTGTTTATTGAAGCAACCCCTACTACAAACCAAACAAGCCCGAGTTAATTAACTGAAGCGTTTTTGTACGATCAGCGGTTGGTACCAGTAATGAAATATTATGCGCACTACCACCATAACTTACCATCGTAACGGGCACTTCATCAATGGCATTGAATAGTTTTTTAAGTACCGAATCTGTGTGGGCAATATGGTTACCAACAATAGATACAATACTCTGCTCCTTTTCAACTTCTACGCTTCCAAAAGGTTCTAACTCTTTTACAATGTTAGCTAAAAACACATCGTTATCGATGGTAACAGACACCGCTACTTCGGAAGTCGTAATCATATCAATAGAAGTCTTGTATTTTTCAAACACTTCAAATACTTTGCGTAAAAAACCATAGGCTAGTAACATTCTGCTACTTTTTATTTTGATAGCGATGATGCCATCTTTTGCAGCAACGGCTTTAATGCCTTCACTTCCTGCCTCTTTGGTGATTACCGTTCCCGCAGCATCTGGCTGCATGGTATTTAATAATTTAACAGGCACATTTTCTTGTTGTGCGGGCCAAATACATGTAGGGTGTAAAATTTTAGCACCAAAATAAGCGAGCTCGGCAGCTTCATCAAAACTCAACTGCTCGATGGCTACTGTTTTATTGACAATGCGCGGATCGTTATTGTGCATGCCATCAATGTCTGTCCAAATTTCGCAGACACTTGCATTACAGGCAGCAGCAACTAACGATGCGGTATAATCACTACCCCCACGTTTTAAATTGTCTACTTCCCCGCGTACATTTTTACAAATATATCCCTGTGTAATAAATATTTTTTTATCGGTGTGCGCAGCTAACAGTGCTGTTAACTTTGAACGAATGAGTGGTAAATTAGGCTCTTCGTTTTGATCTAGCACCATAAAATCAAGCGCCGGAAGGAGTAAATGATCTTGCCCTTGCTGTTCTAAATAACAACAAAACAATTTGGTACTCATCAGTTCACCCTGTGCTAAAATATCTTTATTAAGTGCATCACTAAAAGAAATTTTAGTGATGATATTTAAAAATTCGAAATGCTCTTTTACAATAGCGTTTCCTTTTGCAATTAGCGCATCAGTTTTTAATAGATCTAACACAAATGCATGGTAATGGGCTTCGAGTGTATCAATTTTTTGCTTGGCTTCTAATTTATTGCCAGCGCTAAGACTATTACTAATATCAACAAGCGCATTGGTGGTTCCACTCAGCGCACTTAAAACAACTATTTTAGATTCGGCGTCTTTGGTAATGAGTTCATATACCTGGTGCATACGTTCTGGCTTACCTACACTTGTGCCTCCAAACTTCATTATTTTCATAATCGATTGCTTTTAATTGCGTTGCAAAGGTAGGTAAATCACACAAAAAATGAGGGCTAACACATGTTAGAGCTGAATGCCAAACCTGGCACCTACTTCCTTTAAGTCGAGCACAACAGGCTCTACAATAGGAATACCTGTTTGCATGCGCGCTGTATGGGCCTCTCTTTCAGGATCTCCAGGTATAAGTACTTTTTGAGCCGGATTAATGGGGGTCGCATTTCTAAAACGCTGAATCCAATGATCCATATTGCTTTTAAAATCCTGTGCAGGCCTAAATGCATCGATACGCATGGCACCAAAAAAATGACCAAGCCCTTCGCCAGGCATGTTTTGCGGAAGTGGAATATAAGCAGGAAAAGGCGGCGCCCACGGACCATAACTGCCACCACTTAATACCGCAGAAAAAATATCTACAATAGAACCGAGTGCATACCCTTTATGGCTACCATGTTCTCTATCACTACCAAGTGGAAGTAATGCCCCACCCTTTTTTAAAATATTAGCATCCGTGACATCATTACCTTTTGCATCTTGCACCCAACCTAGCGGCGCGTCTGCATTTTTGCGTTGCAGTATTTCTAGTTTACCATTTGCCGCTGTTGTGGTTGCCATGTCTGCTACAAAAGGAGGCTCGTTACCGGCAGGAATGGCTACTGCTATAGGATTGGTGCCCAGCATTTTTTCTGACGAAAATGTAGGCGCTACTAGAGCACTTGCATTGGTCATGGCCATGCCAATCATATCATGCTCTAGCGCCATCATAGCGTGATAGCCTGCAATACCAAAATGATTTGAATTTTTTACAGAAACCCATCCGGTACCAACCTGCTTTGCTTTATCGATTGCAATTTGCATCGCATAAGGCGCTACTACTAGGCCAAGTCCCGCACCACCATCCACCACAGCGGTAGAAGGCGTTTCATGCACCACATGAATGTTAGGCGTGGCGTTAATACGACCTGCTTCCCACAAACGCACATAACCACTTAAGCGAGCAACGCCATGTGAATCGATCCCACGTAAATCTGCTGCAATTAGCACTTTAGTAGCGGTTGTAGCATCTGCTGCAGAACAACCCATGGCTAAAAAAACAGACTCCGTAAAATTGTATAATGCTTGATAAGAAAAAACAGTCATGAATACTTATTTAAAAAAGGTAGCGCCCGATAAATCTTTATCGAGATAGTCTAACCCTTTTGCTAGGCTAAACAAAATAAAACTCGCTTCTTTGCGCGTTAATGTTTTTGTCATATTTGGCACAGCAAGTCCAGCATTAATATAGGTTTGATCGGCAATTAAAAAACAATCAGATAATTTAGCTGCTTTCGCCGCTTTACTATTTTTTGCAACGGTTTTATTAAAACGGGCTATCATTTCAAATAACTGCGCCGTTGTAACCGGATCGTTTGATTTTATTTTGTCGGAAAACTTAAGCGGCACGAGTGCCCCTAAACCAGTTGTAATTTCCGAATAGGTTACTAACGAATCTGGTTTAAAATAAGTTTTGTTAGCCCATCCCACAGATTTTCCAATGCCTTTAATGATACCCCAAGAGCCTACCCACTGAACGGCTTCAAACGCTTTGTCTGTGTGCTTTACATCGGCGTAGGGCATTAAGTAAACCTTTTCTTGTAAGAGCCCTTTTTGAACAGCTGTTACAGAAACATCTTGCACCGGAATATTTTGCTGTAACGACACCGCTGCAAGCATTCCTGCAGCCTGCCCTGTCAATAAAACCACAGGTTGTAATCTTGTTGTTCCATTGGCGATATTACTTACAGAAATTCCTTTTTCACATACAACTAATCCTTGTGTATTTTCTGGAATTAAAGCACCTAATGGAATATTAAAAGAGGGCACAGATGGAAATGGAATTGGGGGAACTTTACCGTTGTAACGCGCGTGGTGATGATCTACTGGATAATCGCCCACAGAAATTCCGGTGCGGTATAAATTGTAATTAAACGGCGTAGCAATATGATCAATATTTAAACGCACTTTCCCTTTTAACCTACGCCCCTCTCTATTGTATGGCATAAAAGCCATGCCTTCATTTACCTCATCGGTTGCTAAACCAATATTTGGCTGCTTTAATTCCGTTTGTAAAAAATAAATAAATCCTAACGTAAAATTTTTAGCAGCGTTATACTGCGCTTCTCTTTCGATAGGTTTCTTTTCTACGACATTGATGTAATAATCGTTTCCAAAAGCTGGCCAATTAAGCATGTACTTTAAAGAACCATCCGTTGTTTTTACGCGGCCATACTCCAGTACTTTTTGTGTACCCAAACTATACGGCTTTGCATTACAAGGCGCATCGGCGGTAGAACAATAATATGCAAGTGCATTATAGCCAGCTGGCATAGCAATTGTTTTATTCGCTCCTTTACCGTAATCTTTTAAAACAGCCGCCCATGTTAAATCTTGAATGATATCTGATTTTCCGGGTGCAATTTTTTCGCCACTTTGGGTACTGTCTTCGGTACCTAAATCATAAGCTGCCCCTGCGCCCGCATATACATCGCCTAAATCTGTGGCGTCTATCACACGCTTTGCGTACACAGTTAATTTTTGCCCGCGCACATTTTCAAATACGGCGCCAGTAATGGTATTGCCGTTCATGATGGCTTTATCAAAATACCAATGATAGTAAACCTGCATGTTAGGCTGCGCCTGCACCCAGGCTTTAAAAATACTATCTGCTACATGGGGCTCGAAACAAGTTTCACTTACCCATCCCGTAAACAAATTGGTAGATTTATAATGCTTATAGAGTGCTTGTCTAAAACTTTCCCAGATACCACTGCGTAATTCGTGGTTACCATCGGTGCAACTAACGGCCGCCGCAGAAAGCATGCCGCCTAACCAGGGTGTTTGTTCTACCACAACAGTGTTTAGTCCCATCTTTGCAGTTTGCAAAGCGGCGGCAATACCACCTGTGGTTCCACCTACTACGAGTACATCGGTGTATACAGGTTTATCCTGCGCTTTACTTGAGGTTGCAAGAAAGGCAGCAATTACAATAAATAATAATGAACGCATGCGTATGTATTATCTCAACTAAAATGGAAGATCGTCAGACTCATTCATGTCACTTGCAGCAGGTGCACTTGATTGTCCACCATATGAAGGTGCACTTTGCGGAGCTCCACCACCTTCGCTAGGTTTTGCACCCAGTAGTTGAACCGATGCAACACGTACAGAAAGTGTAGCACCATTTCTTCCATCTTGTGTGGTATAGGTTCTAACATCTGGCGTTCCTTCTACATAAACCTGAGTACCTTTTTTAAGATACGGTGCGATACCTGTTCTATCTGTCCAATATGCACAATCAACCCAAGTGGTTTTGTCTTTTTGATTGCCTTGTGCGTCTTTATATCTTTCGGTGTGAGCTACTGTAAAGTTGATTACGTTTTTGCCATTTACATTGTTTAAAACGGCGTCTTTGCCTAAATTTCCAATCGCTAATAATTTTATCATGTCTATTGTGTTTTGGGTAAATATCGGTAAAATGAATAAAAGAGTGAAATTTCGCTTTTCGTAAGGTGTAAATCATGTGAAATAAACGGATTTTAGGCATTTAGCCCCCGATTAGCTTAATTTTGTATTAGAATCAAGTGTCTATGAGCCAGAAAGGAAAAGTATTGGTAGCCATGAGTGGCGGTATTGATAGTACCGTTGCTGCACTTATGCTCCATAACGAAGGCTATGAAGTGATTGGCATTACCATGAAAACATGGGATTATGCAACTAGTGGAAGCACAAGTACCAAAGAAACGGGCTGTTGCAATATTGATTCATTTAATGATGCTAGACAGGCAGCCGTACAAAATGGATTCCCACATTTTATTTTAGATATTAGAGATGAGTTTGGTGATTTTGTAGTCGAAAATTTTGTAGAAGAATATTTAGCGGGTCGTACCCCCAACCCATGCGTCATGTGTAATACGCATATTAAATGGCGTGCACTTTTAAAAAGAGCCAATGCCCTCGAATGTGATTTTATTGCAACGGGTCATTACGCATCTGTAAGACAACATACCAACAATAGATACGTCATTAGTAAAGGTCTTGATGAAACCAAAGATCAGAGTTATGTACTTTGGGGACTTGATCAGGAATTACTGAGCAGAACCATTATGCCACTGGGTCAATACCATAAAAAAGATATTCGCCAAATGGCGCATGATATGGGCTACCCCGAGCTTGCTAAAAAAAGCGAGAGCTACGAAATTTGTTTTGTACCGGATAATGACTACCGTGGATTTTTAAAAAGAAATGTAGACGGCTTAGAAGAAAAAGTAAACGGCGGTTGGTTTGTAGATCAAGCAGGTAAAAGATTGGGTAAACACAAAGGCTATCCTTTTTATACGATTGGTCAGCGCAAAGGACTTGAAATAGCACTTGGAAAACCTGCATACGTTACAGCCATTGACCCTAACACCAATACCGTTGTATTAGGCACAGAGGCAGACCTCGATCAAAACGACATGGAAGTGCTTAAAATTAATTGGATGAAATATAATGGCATTGAAGACGGTACCGAAGCCATTACAAAAATCAGGTACAAAGATAGTGGCGCTACCAGTCATTTATTTAATACCGAAAATGGTATCAGAGCACGCTTTTACGAACCCGTAAAAAGTATTGCGCCCGGACAAAGTGCTGTTTTTTATGAAGGCAACGACGTAATTGGTGGTGGCATTATCCAGCGCGGGATCTTATTATAAAATTCCCCTTACTTATTTTTTCTGAAACAGCGCCGCAAACATGGTATCTGCTTTTTTTGTGTAGCCAGTAAATAACTGCTGATGCACGAGTTTAAAATCCGGAAAATTTGTTGTTATAAATTTTACCTGCGCTTCATTTTCTGCTGCAAACACAGAACATGTGCTGTATAAAAAATATCCATTCACTGCTACATACGGCAGCGTGTTGGCAATAATTGATTGTTGCAGCTGTCTATAATTATCGATAGAAGCCTCATCAAAAAAAGCAAGGTGTTCGGGCGTCCTACCCCAGGTACCACTCCCCGAGCATGGTGCATCGCAAATAATAAAATCGGCAAGCTTTGCAAAATTACTAAGGTCGTGCGCGCTGGTTAAATCCACTGCAAATGATTGATACGCGCCCATACCCGCCGCTGCAAATCGTGTTTGCAAATTGCGCAAAATAGAAGCGCGCATATCAGAAGCCGTTAATTTAATTTGCCCTAAAAGGTCTACGGCTAAAATAGATTTACCACCACTTGCTGCACAGGCGTCCCACACTCTTTTTTTAGAATCCGCAAAATCAGTGGCAAGTGCATATACATTTCCAATTTGCTGTGAGCTGTAATCTTGAATCACGGCTTCTTTATTAATGAGTAGTACTTCATCTAATTTAGTACCACTCGCAAGTCGTAAACATGAAGCAGAAATTTTTTCAAAATTAATTTGCGCCTTATGTAGTTTAGAAACCACGGCATCTTCCTGCTTTGGCCTGATGCGAATAAATAAATCAGGTTGCAAGAGGTGGCTCCTGTTAAAGGCAGTAGCATCCATCCCTTCCGACAAATGCGCCGCAAAAGGAAAAATACTTTCAATCCCATAACCCGGCAGCTGCACTTTAACAAAAGCTAATTTTTGATCCAGCGATACATCTGAAGAATTCCAGGCTGCAAGCCAACTTGGCTCAAATAAAAAGCTCCAGTTGCCTGGCTTAGCTTCACATAAAAAAATAGCGAGTTGCAGACCTTTATCTGTATCAAAATTTGAGATACTAGCACCCAGGCGGTAATAGGTATAGCATAAATGCGCAATGGTTCTACGATCGGTAGAACCATGCTTTTTGTGTGCCGCAAAATATTGTTTGAGATGGTGCACAAAAGGCACACCTCCTTTATAAGCATTAATAATAGTAACCGCCGTGTTGCAATACGATTGAAAACGCACTTAGAGTTCTAGTAATGTTTTAACAGGATCTTTACCCATGAGTAATAACTCCGGATTTTCTAGAAGCTCTTTAACACGTACTAAAAATCCAACACTCTCACGACCATCAATAATGCGGTGATCGTAACTAAGTGCTAAATACATCATTGGTCTGATAACCACCTGACCATTAATAGCCATCGGCCTATCTTGTATTTTATGCATGCCTAAAATAGCACTCTGTGGAATATTGATAATAGGGGTACTCATCAAGCTACCAAACACACCACCATTGGTGATGGTGAAAGTACCTCCTTGTAAATCGTCGGCAGTAAGTTTACTATCGCGCGCTTTACCAGCAAGCATCACCACTGTTTTTTCTACGTCTGCCATGCTCATGCTTTCTACATTACGCATCACTGGTACTGTTAAACCGCGTGGGGTGCTCACCGCAATGCTGATGTCTGCATAATCGTGGTAAATAATTTGATCGCCATCGATATAAGCATTTACAGAAGGCCACTCGCCTAGTGCCGTAGAACATGCTTTAGCAAAGAAGCTCATGAAACCTAAATTAACACCATGGCTTTCTTTAAATTTATCTTTGTACTGCTTTCTCACTTCCATAACACGCGTCATGTCTACTTCGTTAAAAGTAGTAAGCATGGCCGTTGTATTTTTAGATTCTACCAGTCGTCTGCTAATGGTTTTACGAAGCGCACTCATTTTTTCTTGACGCACATTTCTTGTATTCAACTCGGTACCCGCAAAAGCTTTTTTACCAGGATGCGATAACGCTTCTAACACGTCTTGCTTTAATATTTTTCCACCAGTACCGGTTGCGGTAATTGCTGTTGGGTCTACTTTTTTATCGGCAATGATAGCAGATGCTACCGGTGTTGCTTTTACATCGTTAGGGATCGCAGCTACAGGTGCTTCCGATTTCGGAGCAACTGGC
This sequence comes from Chitinophagaceae bacterium, assembly GCA_947459295.1. GTDB lineage: Bacteria > Bacteroidota > Bacteroidia > Chitinophagales > Chitinophagaceae > Sediminibacterium. Next base: position 7,042 of record CANHCY010000033.1, on the reverse strand, counting down.
GCCGGCGCAGCCGGTGCGGCCGGAACGGCAGCAGCTGCGGGCCTTTCGGCAGTTTCATCAATTTTCGCAAGTACATCACCAATAAGTAAGGTGTCGCCTTCTTTACCAAGTGTGGTTAGCACACCCGCCTGTTCAGCATTTACTTCAAAAGTTGCTTTTTCACTTTCAAACTCGGCAATCACTTCGTCTCTTTCTACGTAGTCGCCATCTTTTTTTGTCCACTTTAACAAAGTAACTTCTGAGATAGATTCTCCAATTGCTGGAACTTTTATTTCAATCATAAAATGATATTTCTAAATATGCTAAATTAAATATTAAATGCTGTTTCAATTACCTCTAACTGTTCTGCAGCATGCACTTTTGCATAGCCTGTTGCAGTAGACGCACTTGCACTTCTACTAATTACACCAAAATTAATGTTATGTAAATTCATTTTTAAGAAGCTAGCCGCTCCCATGTTTTGCGGTTCTTCTTGTACCCAAAACCAAGTAGCCTTGCTGTATTTTTTATGCAGCGCGCTTAACTGGTCTTGTGCGAGTGGATAAATTTGTTCAAGTCTTACAATCGCAATGTCTTGTCTATTTTCTTTTGCTTGTTTTTCTGCTAATTCAAAATAAATTTTACCAGCGCAAAACAATACTTTTTTAACCCCCGCTGCGTCTTGCACAAATTCATCATCCAATACTTCTTTAAAGCCTCCTTCTAAAAACTCCTCTACTTTACTGTATGTGCCAGGGTTACGTAGGTTTGCTTTTGGAGAAAACACAATCATTGGCTTTCTAAAATTCCAAGTAAGCTGTCTGCGTAGCGCATGGAATAAATTTGCCGCGGAAGTAATATTGGTTACTACGATGTTTAATTCGGCAGCCATTTGCAAGAAGCGCTCTAAACGTGCACTGCTATGCTCAGGACCTTGACCTTCATAACCATGTGGAAGTAACATCACAAGACCATTTTGACGTTGCCATTTTTGCTCACCCGCCACAATAAACTGATCAATCATGGTTTGTGCGCCATTGCAGAAATCTCCAAACTGTGCTTCCCAAATAACAAGTGCGTTCGGGTTTGCCATGGCATAACCATATTCAAAACCAAGCACACCATACTCGCTTAACAATGAATTATAAATTCTAAACTTTTCTTGACCTTCTGTAAAATGATTAAGCCTGTTATGACCCTTGTTTGTTTGCTCATCCCTAATTACGGCGTGACGGTGACTAAAGGTACCGCGCTGCACATCCTGACCACTCATACGAACAATATTGCCATCAATAAGTAATGAACCATATGCCATTAACTCGGCAGTTGCCCAATCTACTTTTTGCTCGGCTTCCATGAGCTTGATTTTTTCCTGCAACAATTTTTCCACTTTTTTAAGCGGTTTAAAATCTTGAGGAAACTGCATCAAACGCTCAAACAATAAATTAAATCTTTCTTTGTCAACTGCAGTAACAGGTGAAGACTGGAAATCTGCATCTGTTGCTTTACCCATATTTTGCCAAGCCAATTCTGGGGCTTGGTATTTATATGGAAGTGGATGTTGCTTTACTTCATCTAGGCGCTCTTGTAAATCTGCCCAGAATTTCTTTTCCATGTCTTTGGCAAGCGTTTGCGCTTCCGGCTCACCATTTTGGATTAAAAACTGAGTGTAGGTTTCTCTCGGATTTTGATGCTTATCAATTAATGCATATAGTTGAGGTTGTGTGTATTTAGGATCATCTCCCTCATTGTGTCCGTGTTTACGGTAACACACCATATCGATAAAAATATCCGAATTAAATTTTTGACGGTAACGTGTTGCGATTTCTGCACATTTAACAACTGCTTCTGCATCATCACCGTTTACGTGTAAAACAGGCGCTTGCACCATGGCAGCAACCGATGTACAATAATCGGCACTTCTTGCATCATCAAAGTCTGTGGTAAAACCAATTTGATTATTGATCACAAAATGAATCGTACCACCTGTATGATAACCACGCAGGTTACTCATTTGAAGTACTTCATATACAATACCCTGTCCTGCAACAGAAGCATCGCCATGAATTAAAATAGGCAAGTATTTATCAAAAGCACTTTGATCGAGTACGTCCGCTTTTGCTCTTGCAAAACCAAGTACCACTGGATCCACTGCTTCTAAATGTGAAGGGTTGGGTGCTAATTTTAAGTGAATCTTTTTCCCATCGGGGGTGTTAATTTCAGAACCATAACCCATATGGTATTTAACATCGCCGCTACCCATGGTTTGATCGATGATGGCAGTTCCTTCAAACTCACTAAAAATTTGCTCATAGGTTTTGCCCATGATATTCGCGAGCACGTTTAAACGACCACGGTGCGCCATACCAATTACTACTTCTTGCACATCATGTGAAGCAGCGGTATTGATGATCGCATCAAGCGCAGCAATAGTACTTTCACCACCTTCTAATGAAAATCTTTTTTGCCCAATATATTTGGTATGTAAAAACTTTTCGAAGATGACACCTTGATTTAATTTTTCAAGGATATGTTTCTTTTTGTCTAAATGAATTGGCGCTGTAAAGTTGGTTTCCATTTCTGCAATCAAAAACGAAACTTTTTCTTTGCTGCTAATGTATTTAAACTCTGCACCAACACTTGAAGTATAGCAGGTTTGTAAATGCGTTAAAATGTTTTTTAAAGTAGTAGCACCAAGTCCAACAAATTTTCCTGCTTGAAAAGTTTGTGACATATCCGAATCAGATAATCCAAAATAAGATAAATCTAAATTGGCTTGTCTGTCTTTACGCGGTCTAATTGGATTTGTTAAAGCTAGTAAGTGACCTCTATTTCTGTACCCTAAAATAAGACGGTACACATTAATTTCTTTTAGCCAATCAATACCTGAACCACTAGTAGTAGGAGTTGCCGCAGAAGAAGTAGCTGCGCCAGTGCCTGCATGACCATTAGAAACGGCAAAATCAAAGCCTTCAAAAAACTTTTTCAAGTCTGGATCAACAGAACTAGGATCTTGTACAAAAGCTTTATAGGTCTCTTCTATAAAAGCAGGATGCGAATTGGTTATATAAGAAAAATCCTTCATGTGATGGTCTTACGAGTCTTATTTATCAAATTTCCGAGCAAATATCGGTCATAAAAAGGAGAAAAAAAGGGGTAATTTCATTGAAAATTAATGAAATCGATGTTTTTTTTGAATAAAATTTCAAACTTTCAGGTCTAGGCCTTACCTTTGCCGTCCTGAAAAAAATTAGAACATGGCAAACCATTCAGCTACTAAAAAAGATATGAGACAAGCGGCTAAGCGTCGCGAGCGTAACCGTTACTATGGTAAAACTACCCGTAATGCAGTTCGTGAACTAAAAGCTGGCTCAGATACCAAAGCTTACACAGAAGGATTACCAAACGTCATCTCGATGATTGATAAACTTGCTAAGCGTGGTATTATCCACAAAAACAAAGCTGCTAACTTAAAGAGCAAATTAGCCAAAAAGGCTGTTGTTGCTGCATAAGTTTAACTGCTAAAGAGATACTTATCAACTTTGATAGATATTATTAAAACCAACCCTGCGGGTTGGTTTTTTTTGTGCTCCCAATTTCAATTAACTTCGCTGCTATGACAGAAAAAATTCTTATCCTAGATTTTGGCAGCCAGTATACGCAGTTAATTGCTAGAGCCGTTAGAGAGGCCAATGTGTATTGTGAAATCATCCCCTTTCATAAGCCATTTACTTTTGAACCCGGATTAAAAGGAATTATTCTAAGTGGATCTCCATTTAGTGTGAACGAAGAAAATGCACCTGTTGTAGACATTGCAAGCTTTATTCAAAACGTTCCAGTACTTGGCGTTTGTTATGGTGCACAATTAACCGCTAAAACATTTGGTGGCACGGTCAATAAATCTAACAAAAGAGAATACGGCCGCGCACACTTACAAATACGGGAACAAGACACTTTACTTGCTGGCGTAGACAATGGATCACAAGTATGGATGAGCCATTCCGATTCTATTGTTGCTTTACCTGAAGGATTTCAAATTACAGCAACTACAGAAAGTATTCCTATTGCAGCCTTTAAAAAAACAACCACCGACACGCACCCCTTATTTGGATTACAATTCCATCCAGAAGTTTACCACTCTTCGCAGGGTAAATTAATTATCAAAAACTTTTTAGTAAATACTTGTGGATGCAGCCAAAACTGGACGCCCGCTTCATTTGTAACAGAAACTGTTGCAAAATTAAAAGAGCAAATTGGAGACCGTCAAGTTATTATGGCGCTTAGTGGCGGCGTTGATAGCACCGTTGCAGCCACGCTTATTAGTAAAGCGATTGGGAATAGATTACACGGCATTTTTGTAGACAATGGCGTACTACGTCAGGGTGAGTTTGAACAAGTGTTAGAGATGTACAAAGAGCTTGGCCTCAATGTTACAGGCATCGATGCAAAAGAACGATTCTACGCAGGCCTTCTAGATAAAACTGATCCAGAAGCTAAAAGAAAAGTAATTGGCAAATTATTTATTGATGTTTTCCAAGAAGAAGCCGCAAAAGTAAAAGACGTAAGTTTTTTAGGACAGGGCACAATTTACCCAGACGTTATCGAAAGCGTTAGCGTTCATGGACCATCACAAACCATCAAGTCGCATCATAATGTAGGCGGTCTTCCGGACACGATGCATTTATCGCTAGTAGAACCACTCCGTTATTTATTTAAAGATGAAGTACGCAGAGTAGGTCTAGAACTTGGCATCCCAGCCGACATGATCAACAGGCATCCTTTTCCTGGACCAGGACTTGCCATCAGAATTTTAGGCGAAGTAAATGCAGAAAAAGTTGCATTATTACAAGCAGCTGATGCCATTTATATCAATGCATTAAAATCACACAATTTATATACTGAGGTTTGGCAGGCAGGCACTATTTTACTCCCTGTAAAAAGTGTAGGCGTAATGGGTGACGAAAGAACTTACGAGTTTACCGTTGCTCTACGAGCAGTAACTTCGGTAGATGGCATGACCGCCGATTGGGCACACTTACCATATTCATTCTTAGCACATGTTTCAAACGAAATTATCAATCAGGTAAGAGGGATCAATCGTGTGGTTTATGATATTAGCAGCAAACCGCCTGCTACCATTGAGTGGGAGTAAAATTATTTATCATGAAAAGAGGAATTCAAATTAGTTCGTTGTTTTTTTTAATGCTAACCTGCTTTTTAAAAACCAATGCACAATCGGTACCAGCAATTCAAGAACGCAAAACAATTGTTGTATTTATTCCCCTAGAAATTGATGCTGCATTTAATGGTCCAGATTACATTTTAGGCAATAACAATTTACCTAAATCCATGCTACCAGGACTCGATTTTTACAACGGTGTTTTAATGGCTGTAGATTCATTAAAAAAAACAACTACTTTACTTGACATACGTATCATAGACACCAAACAAAAAAATAATACGCTAGCTACCCTAATCGCCGATTCTAATATTCAAAATACAGCGCTCATAATTAGTGCCGTTACAAATAAAGCTGACACCAAACTAATTGCCGACTTTGCACTTGCACACAAAACACAAATGATTTCGGCAATTTTCCCCAATGACGCCGGCATTACCAATAATTCATTTTTTACCGTGCTCAATCCTACACTCAAAACCCAGTGTGAGGCCATATACAATTATATACAAGCAAACTTTTCAAAAAATACGATACTGTACCTCAAGAAAAAAGGACCCACCGAAGATTATATCAAAAACATAATTGTTGAGGGTAATAGCCAATCATCAAAGTCATTTTTAAATATTGAAGTTGAAGACAGCGTGGTTTTTTCTGATCTTGAACCTTATTTAGATTCTACCAAGCAAAATGTTTTATTATGCGGCAGCTTAAAAGAAAGCTTTGGGGCAGCGGTTGTAAAAACACTCAATGAACATCCAGCATATAAAACCACCGTTTTGGGTATGCCAACTTGGGATGGCGAAAAATCACTCAACGCAACTAATGTTGAAATTATTTATGCAAGCCCTTATTATTTTAATGGAAATGAAAAACTATTAAAGCAATTAACTGCTGCATATAAACTTAAATACCTTGGCCGCCCTAGTGATCAATTTTTTAAAGGTTACGAGAGTATGATCTATTTCACAAATGCATTATTATCAACACCAATGCCAGTATTTAATAGTATAAAATTAATGCCGGTTTATAATACAAGTATTAAAAGTCAAATAGATTACCAAGAAAATAAAAATCTATACTTTTTTAGAAAACAAAACGGACAAATCAAGTCTGCTAAATCTAACTCCTACTAGGCCTTAGTGGATTTTTAGCTTTCAGTTTTACATAATCCAAAAAGTAAATAAGTCTACAGGTAATTTCATTACCGAGTGGCTGTTGAAACACAGCCCTTGCATTACTCAAGTAATTTTTATGTGACTCGATTGGTATATTAAAATCAGAACCTAACCAGTTTTTCCACCCAATAATAAAACGGCTGCCATAGGCAAAGTCCCATGTGTAAAACATATCAATATTAAAGACATTGAAATTTTGATTTTTCCCAGGGACAAAAGGAATTTCAGTGATACCGCCACTAGGTGTAACATTAAAAAAGTTTTCATATTCTACCTTACTCCAATAGTGCCTAGCCCGTGCAGACAAATTCATACGCGCATTAAAATTATATATTCCATTAACAATACTAGTAAGCGTTGTAACCTTACGCCGGCCTGCAATTGGCACACCCGCTGCATTTCTAAAAGCATACCCGTACTGTCCATTGTCTTCATCTCGCTTTACATCAATATCTAAACTAAAATGATCATTGAACCTGTAACGGGGCGCAATGGTTAAACTGATGTAGGCATCATCATAAATAGGAGATTCGGCAAAACCCGCGTTATACCTGAAAAAAAACTGTTTTCTACTATCGGAACTACCCGATAAGCCAGCATACCAGTAGCCCGTTCTTTTTATCATAACACCCGCTGTTCGCATTTCAAAATAATCATGCGTCCACTGAGGTTGTACATTTAATGTTACAGATGCATCCCAGAAATT
>CANHCY010000032.1 GCA_947459295.1 Chitinophagaceae bacterium | reverse complement strand
TTAAAAAAATATTTTTTTGTAGTTTGAAATTATTTTTTACTTTTAATGTATTATTTACTAACCATTAAATCAAAAAAACATGGCAACTGCAAAAAAAGCTGCTAAGAAAGCTGCTCCTAAGAAGGCTGCTGCTCCTAAAAAAGCTGCTAAGAAAGCTGCTCCTAAAAAAGCTGCTAAAAAAGCTGCTCCTAAGAAAGCTGCTAAGAAAGCTGCTCCTAAGAAAGCTGCTAAAAAAGCTGCTCCTAAGAAGGCTGCTAAGAAAGCTGCTCCTAAGAAAGCTGCTAAAAAAGCTGCTCCTAAGAAGGCTGCTAAAAAAGCTGCTCCTAAGAAAGCTGCTAAAAAGAAGTAATCTTAGTTTAGCTTTAGCTAAAATAGATTTAGAAGTCCCGCAATCTTGCGGGACTTTTTTTTGTGCTATATTGAGACCCAATTTCATACCCATGACCAACGAAGCGATTGCAGATAATTTCTCCCTCCTCTCCAAACTAATGGACATACATGGCGACGACGCCTTTAAGGCCAAATCCTATACCAGTGTGGCTTTCACGATAGATAAACTAGAAACAGAATTGTCTACCCTAGATCCGCAAACCATTTTCTCGCAGCGTGGTATTGGCGCAACAACGGGTAAGAAAATTATAGAACAATTAGAAACAGGACAGCTCGAAATTTTAGAGGACTATATCCAAAAAACGCCAGCAGGTATTTTAGAGATGCTGCGCATTAAAGGTATTGGTCCAAAAAAAATTGCAACTATTTGGAAAGAGTTAGAAATTGAAACTCTTGGTGAACTTTTGTATGCTTGCGAAGAAAACCGACTTACCTTATACAAAGGCTTTGGCGAAAAAACGCAGGACAACATTAAAGCCTCCATCGAATTTTATTTAAACGCACAGGGTAATTTTTTATACGCGCAAATGGAACCCGTGGTGGAACTTTTGCAAGAAAAATGGACCGAACATTTTAATGATTCGAGCTTTTTTGTAACGGGCGCTTTTAGACAGCAACAGGAGGTGATTACCATTTTGGAGTGGGTAACTGACCAAGAATTAGCCCCCCTAGAAAGTTTTTTTCAAGAAAATAATTTCGAAATTCAGTCCAGTACCCCAAATTATTTAGAAGTTACTTCTTCAGAAAATAGCACCCTCGGATTTCATATGGTAGACACTCAAAATTTGGTAGCTACCCTATTTAAAACCAGTTGCGCCCCTTCTTTTTTAGAAAAAATAAGCGCATTAGTGCCCGGAGGGCTTTTACAAAGCTATATTTCAGAAAAAGAAATCTTTGCAGCAGCCAATATCCCATATATCGAGCCTTATTTAAGAGAAGACGCGAATATTATTGATTTGGCGACTAGTAAGGGCCTTCCAACCGTTATTGTGCCCTCCGATATCAAAGGCATTATTCATAGCCATAGTAAATGGAGCGATGGCTCCAATACACTTTTAGAGATGGCAACAGCGGCTAAAGCAAAAGGACTTGAATATTTAGTGATTAGCGATCACTCTAAATCGGCATTTTATGCAAGCGGTTTACAAGAAGACCGTATAAAAGCGCAGCACAAAGAAATAGATCAGCTAAATGTAGCCTTAGCCCCTTTTAAAATATTTAAAAGTATTGAAAGCGATATTTTAAATGACGGAAGCCTCGATTATGCACCCGCAATCCTACAAAGTTTTGATTTAATTATTGCCTCTGTGCATTCCAATTTAAAAATGCAGGAAGAAAAAGCAATGCAACGGCTAATTACGGCTATTGAAAATCCGTACACCAATATTTTAGGGCATTTAACCGGCAGATTATTATTGAGCCGAAAGGGATACCCCGTTGATCATCAAAAAATTATTGACGCCTGCGCTGCTAATAATGTGGTTATTGAATTAAACGCACATCCTCGCCGTTTAGATATTGATTGGCGTATGATTGGAAAAGCGCTTGATAAAGGTGTCCTTATTTCGATTAATCCAGATGCACATGCCATTCAAGGCTTTGAAGATTGTAAGTATGGCGTTTTAGTGGCTCAAAAAGCAGGGCTAACCAAAGAAAACAACCTCAGTAGCTACACACTCGATGCCTTTGAAAAATGGGTTGCTACGCAGCAATCGAAAAGAAAATAGAAATTGATGCTTATTTGGTTTTGGCTTCGTTCCAAAGAACGTCCATTTCTGAAAGAGTCATATCCCCTAAACTTTTACCCTTGGCAGTAGCCTGCGCCTCCATATACATAAAGCGGGTTCTAAATTTAAGGTTTGTTTTTTCGAGGGCCGATTCTGGATCTACGCCCACAAAACGTGCATAGTTGACGAGACTAAAAAGCACATCACCAAACTCGTCTTCTATTTTTGAAATATCGGCACTTGCAACCGCTTCTTGAAGCTCTCCCATCTCCTCTTCTACTTTATGCCAAACCTCAGAAGTTTCTTTCCATTCAAAGCCTACCTGCTTTGCTTTTACTTGCATGCGCGTCGCTTTTACGAGTGCAGGTAAGGATACGGGCACGCCACTTAGTACGGAGGTTTTTCCTTCTTTTAATTTTAATTTTTCCCAGTTACGTTTAACGTCTTCTTCATTTTCAACTTTTACATCGCCGTATATATGCGGATGTCTGTCAATTAATTTTTTAGCAATACCATCAATCACTTCTTGTAATTGAAATTTATTTTCTTCTTTCCCAATACGCGCATAAAATAAAATATGTAGTAGTACATCCCCAAGTTCTTCTCTAATACCATTCCAATCTTTATTTGTAATTGCATCGGCTAACTCATAGGTTTCCTCGATGGTCATAGAGCGGAGCGTATCAATGGTTTGCTTTTTATCCCAAGGGCACTGCTCCCTTAATTCATCCATGATGGTAACCAGTTGTAAAAAGCTAGATGCGAGCGGATTCATAAAATAAATTTAGTCGTTGTATTTGCGTTTATTTTCTGGCTTGTAACTGAGCTGTTCTTGAAAAGACTGAGCATTTGGATTGGTGGTAACCGAATACGCAACTTGTAGTAGCAGTAAATAGCCAATAACCGAAAATAAAAGCTCACCCCATCCTATCCAATACCCCCAAAAGGTATATATAGCAGCAGTTTCGGGCGTTGCGGTTTCGTAAATGACAGTTACTTTTTGTCCAATATTAATTGGCCTTAAAAAATAACGCGCATCGGTTTTGTGCCATGTGCCCCCTGCCTGATATACAGCAACAGGTATGGTTTGTTTAGTCGCTGAATCGTATAGGTTTTGTATTGTTGCGGGCGCTTTTTCTCCATCAAAATAATCTGGCTGGCGTGTAAATAAAATATAACACCCAAAACAAATTAAGTAGAGTATGAAAACCGACCTTAACAACCGCTTTAATTAGTAAGACTTCTAAAGTCTACAGGTACAAGTTTACTTACACCTGGCTCTTGCATCGTTACACCATAAATAACATCTACCGCACCCATGGTTTGCTTATTGTGTGTTACAATAATGAACTGTGAGTTGTCGCTAAATTTCTTAATCATCTGTGTAAACTTACCTACGTTGGCATCATCTAATGGCGCATCCACCTCATCCAAAATACAGAATGGTGCTGGCTTAATTAAATAGATAGCAAATAGTAATGCAGTAGCCGTTAATGTTTTTTCTCCTCCACTAAGCTGTGTAATAGATGATGGACGCTTACCCTTAGGTTTCGCCACAATATCAATACCCGTATCTGCTAAGTTAGTTGGATCCACAAGTACCATGTCGGCAGTATCTTCTTCGGTAAATAAAGCTTTAAATACTTTTTGGAAGTTTTCTCTTACTTTATTGAAGGTTTCAAGGAATTGTTGGTTAGCAGTTGCTTCCACTTCCTGAATGGTTTGAAGTAAAGATTCTTTAGCCGACACAAGGTCATTCTTTTGCTCTAATATAAAGTCGTAACGCTTGCGCATTTCTGTGTAGGCCTCAATAGCGGTAGGGTTTACCTCTCCCATATTTTCGAGGCGCTTACGCATCCGCTCAGACGTATTTTGCAATTCTTCAAGTGGTGTTTCAGAAGTACGTGGCTGATCTAAAATATCATCTAATTCAACTTTAAACTCTACACTTAAGCGTTCTTTCATACCCGCTAACTGTAGTTTCAAGTTGTTTAATTTGTCTTTTATTTCTGTAACCAAATGATCAATCATTTCCTTACTCTTAGACTTTAAACGAAGTTCACTTTCTTTTTCTTGAAGTGCGTTTCGTAAGTTATAGTATGATTGATCCGCTTCGTTTAATTTTTGCTCTTCTACTTCTTTTTGTTGCATCAACTCAACTAAAAGTGATGCTGATGCAGCCAATGCTATTGCACCTTCTTCTATTTCGGTAGAAGCTTCAGATAACTGCGAAGTATTTGAATCGATTTGTGCAATAAGTTCACTCAACTGATTTTCTTTGAATAACAATTCTTGCTTGAGTGTCGTGATCTTACTTTGCTGACGCGTAAACGTAATGTTTGTTTCGTTGTATGCAGCAGACGCTTCGTTGTATGCTTGCTCGGCTAATTGATAATCCTGTTCTACCAAGCTAACTTCTGAAGCTGTTGCTTGCAAATCTTGATTGAGCTGAATTAATGCAGCACGCGTTTCAGAAATAGCGTCATGCTCATCTCCTAAACGTGCTTCAATATCTGCTAAACGTTCTGTAGCAGTTAAACTTGCCGCTTGTAAATTTTCAATTCTATTTTTAGCTGCAAAAACTTCGTTAGTGAGCTGGTTGATTTCAGATTCTGTTTGCTTGATATTGCCTTCTTTTAATTGATCATTAAAAGCAATCACCTCATTGTGCTTGAACTGAATATCTGATTTTAATAAATTAACCACAGACTCTTGATCGGTGATGTCTTCTGCTAATTTTTCTAAATTTTTAGCGCGACCAATTTTTTTACCTTCAAATAAACCAACACTACCGCCGGTTAATGTGTATTTACCTTTTACAAATTTACCCGTTTTTTCAAGTACGATGGCACCATTGCTATTGTTAATCGCTTCTTCGTTTTCTGCGATGTAAACATTGGATAAAAGGTACTGTGCTAATTTTTTATATTGCTCATCCACTTCTACCACATCAAGTGCAGCAAATGTGCCAGCCGGCTGTGCACTATCTGATCTAAAATCGGCAAACTTGTCCAACATAAAAAAGTTGGCTTTACCTTTTTGATTGGCGTCTAATAGATGAACCGCTTGCAAACCTTCCTGTAAATTATTAACAACATAATAGTTCAGGTAAGGCTCCAATACGTTTTCAACGGCTGCTCTAAACTCTTCTTTTACATAAATGATGTCAGAAAGTATTGGTGCCGAATGGTTCCAATCAGGATTGTTGTGTAAAAATTTAATGCTCTCAGGATAACCTTCCATGGAGTCCATTAAACTTTTAAGTAGGTTATATTCGTTACGCTTAGCGTCTAACTTTCTATTCTCTTCGGCAAGTTCTGAACGAAGCACTTCAAGTGCCTGCTGTGTTTCAAAAATACTTGACTTTGTTTTTTCTTGATGTGCTTGTAAATCAGCCAAAACATTGCGCTTGTCTACTAAGGTTTCTTCTTTTTCTACAAGTGCTTCTTGCAACTGTGTTAACTGAAGTGCACGTTGAGACTGCTCATCGGTTAACTGTGTTTGTGCACGTTGTAAGTTTTGAATAGAAGTATCTGCTACTGCTACCTTTTTTTCGGCATCAAACTGATTACGCTGAATTTGTTGGAACTGACTTCTTAAAGCATCCACACCTGAACGTCGCTCGTCAAAATTGCGGCGCTTGTTTTCGATATCAAGCTTTGCATTTTCTACGGCGTCTTGCAACTCCGCTAATTTAGCTTCTTCTTCCCCAACCTGAATTTGCGTGTATTCGATAGAATCACCAATGGTTTTAACTTGGCCGGTTGCCTTGTCTAAAAACTCTTTTAAATTGGTTTCTTTTTCTTTAAGGTAATGTAGTTTTTGAGTGGCTAAGTTTTTGTCGTTTTCTTTACCACGTAAATTTTGCAAGAGGTCGTTAAAAGCCTGTTGCATACTCTGAAGCGCACGCTCTTTTTCAATAAAGCCCACTTTCTCCTGCTCAAGTGCCGCTTCTTCAACAGCAATCTCTGCTTCTAATTGTACGCGCTTGTTAACCTCTAGGTCTTGCTGCTCGTTCAGCTCTTTGTAGGTGATATTAAAGCCTTCGAGCGCAGCTTTAGCAAGCTCGATAGAAACTTCTCTAAACTCACCCTTAATTTCAAAATATTTTTCCGCTTTTTTAGCCTGGTTTTCGAGGGTCTTTAATTGGTTGTTGATTTCAAACAACAAATCTTCAATACGTGCTAAATCTTGTTCGGTTAGGTCTAATTTATTTTTAGCTTCCTTTTTTCTGGTTTTGTAGATGGTAATACCAGCCGCCTGCTCCAGCATTCTTCGACGGCTATTTTCTTTATCCTTGATGATATCATCTACCATTCCTAGTTCGATGATGGCATAACTATCGGTACTCACACCGGTATCCAAAAACAAATTGTGGATGTCTTTTAACCTACAGCTTACATCATTGAGGCGGTACTCACTCTCACCATTTTTATAAAACCGACGGGTTACAGTTACTGTACTAAACTCGGTAGGTAGCAAATTTTTAGTGTTTTCAAAAGTCAAACTCACTTCGGCAAGTCCACTCGCACTTCTTGTTTTACTACCATTAAAAACGAGCGCGTCGAGATTTTCACTTCTTAGTGCCGATATTTTTTGCTCACCAATAACCCATCTAATGCTATCGATAATATTACTTTTACCACAACCATTGGGTCCAATAATCCCAGTGATCCCTTCGTCAAATGTTACCACTGTTTTGTCAGCAAAACTTTTGAACCCTTTGATTTCTAACGATTTTAATCTCACTTTTCTATTCTTTTAATACCCGCGAACTTACATTAAAACGGGTAGAAATGATAGTAAAAATTGTGGCATTGTTAATAAGACGTGGAGAAGTTAAATTTAGATATATTTAATTAACAATAAGATAGTTATAAATAATTATTACTCAGTTAATTACAAGCTTTTGATAGAATAAAAAATGAGGTTGGTTTCGTGGAAAAATAAGTTGGAATTAAGCCAGTAATAACACCCATTTGTCAATACAAATGACCCCGTTTTATCCCATTTGGCGAACAATCACAGGCGGTGCTTGTTGTTGGATATATACCCCCATGCAAAGAAGCCTCAACGTCATATCCGGATACCTGCCATGCCCAAACACCCTTGGTGATGCGCAGCAAACTTACTGGCTTTTAGAGGCGCTGTCGGAGGCAGGTATCCAGGTGCACCTGTTTACTTTTTGCGATCAAGACACAACTTTAGACACAGCGAATAACCCAACCATTAACGCAACCAGGCATCCGCAACTATTTAAAATTTGTAGGGCTGTTACAACTTATACCATCAATAAAGGACATAGAAATTTTTCATTTTCGGCGCCCTATGCAACTGGCAAGTTCCTCAACCAAGCGCTTATTCAAAACCTAGCGGCCAATAATTTCCCCATATTAATCGAAGGTATGGGACCCTCGGGTCTGGCTTTATCTAAAGATTTGGAACATAGAAAAATTTGGGTACGCATACTCAACTATGCACCCAATTATTTTAGGTACCTGCAAGAGCGGAGCATTGCACCATTAAAAAAACTCTTTTATCAAAGAGAGACTATACTCTCCAAAAGGGTACTCAAAAAAATAAACCAACGGGTTTCGTGGATTACGACATCAGGCGCAGACAAAAAAAATCTGGAAGATCTTTTTTTAAATGGTAATATTCAAATTTTAGCACCATTTGCATCAAGTAGCAATAACATTTCATCCAAAACTGGACTTGGTAATTATTGCCTCTTTCAAGGCAACTTATCAGACGCTGCAACACACAAAACTGCTCGCTGGCTATTAACGCATGTATTTCATAACCTTAAAGTTCCATTTGTAATTACCGGTAGCAACCCCACACCCTCATTGGTGGCTCTCGCCCACAAGCAGCCACACACCTGCATTGTCGCCAATCCTTCAAGTGCTGAGCGCCAAGACATGATTGAAAAAGCACAAATAATTATTCAACCTTCCTTTATCAAAGAGGTTGCTGACGAAGCGTTATTAGAAGGTA
This sequence comes from Chitinophagaceae bacterium, assembly GCA_947459295.1. GTDB lineage: Bacteria > Bacteroidota > Bacteroidia > Chitinophagales > Chitinophagaceae > Sediminibacterium. The sequence goes on along the minus strand of CANHCY010000032.1, from coordinate 14,533 downwards.
TAAAAAAAGGAAGACACTGTTTAACAAACAGCAAAACAACAAGCAGCCATTTGGGAACTTGTTATCACCAAGGCGCATCTGCTAATGCGTTTCAAGAAATCATTGTACAGCTCTATCACCATCCATTTTCTGAAGAAGAAATTGATACAAGAAAAAAACTCATTGCCACCGAAAAAACAAACCAGGTATTGGCAAAAGAATGCGTTACCATTATTTGGGACTAATTGACTCGTTGTTGCAATTCACTTATAAACCAGCACTATCCAACACTCTACCGCCCTCGGTTTTTAAAATACGAGAAGGATATCTATTAATCACAATAAAATCGTGGGTAGCCATTATAACTGCTGTTCCGTAATCTTTTGCAATTTGAATAAGCAGCTGCATAATCTCATCACTGGTTTCCGGATCTAAATTACCGGTAGGCTCATCGGCTAAAATTAACTTAGGCGAATTAAGAAGTGCCCTCGCAATATCCACACGCTGTTGTTCTCCACCACTCATTTCAAAAGGCATCTTAAATCCTTTGCTTTTCAGGCCTACTTTATCTAAAACGTCATTGATTTTTTCTTCTATCAAACGCTCATCCTGCCAACCTGTTGCTTGCAAAACAAAGCGCAAATTTTCATGCACATTTCGGTCGGTTAACAACTGAAAATCTTGGAATACAACACCTAAATTTCGGCGTAAAAATGGAACTTTTTTCCAGTCCATGTCTTTTAAGTCAAAACCAACCACAGAGCCAGTTCCGTGCTGTAAAGCCAGTTCACCATACAATGTTTTTAACAAACTACTTTTACCGGTTCCTGTTTTTCCAACCAGGTATACAAACTCACCTTTTTGCACGGCAAAATTTACATCATCCAATATTAAATTATTGCCTTGATAAATTTTTGCTTGGTTAATGGATACAACTGTTTCTGACATAAAAATATTTTAGTATTCAAAATCTATAATACCTGTTGAAGTATGTAAATGTAAAGATGATTGTGCCGCCGATTCTACGCGGCCTACAATTTGAGCGTCGATATTAAACTCGGCAGCGGTGGCAATAAGTGCCTCTGCTGTTTGTTGATTGGTGAAAATTTCTAAGCGGTGACCCATGTTAAATACCTGATACATTTCTTTGTTATCTGACCCCGCATTTTCTTGAATCAAATTAAATATTGGCGGCGGTGTAAACAAATTATCTTTAATAATTTTTAAAGTAGTAGGCAAATATTTCATGCACTTGGTTTGTCCACCACCACTACAATGTATCATCCCATGGATATCACTAAAATGTGTATCTAGTATCTTTTTTACAAGTGGCGCATAGGTTCTAGTAGGACTCAATAATAGTTTACCAATGGTGATAGAATCCGCAAACCCATCAATAGTTAGGGTATCCGTCATTTTACTTTTGCCTAAATAAACAACTTCTTTATCAAGCGTTGGCTCAAATGTTTCTGGATATTTATCGGCATAGTAATTACTAAGTACATCATGTCTTGCGCTGGTTAAACCATTACTACCAAGTCCACTATTATATTCCTTTTCATAAGACGCCATACCAGAACTAGCAAAACCAACAATCACATCACCAGCACTAATATTTTGATTGGTAATTAATTTAGATTTTGGCCATCTACTTTGCATGGTTCCGTTAACAGCAATGGTTCTTACCACATCCCCTACATCGGCAGTTTCACCACCTAAGTAATGAACCTTTACGCCATAACTAGCGAGTGTATCAAAAAAAGATTGCGTACCATTAATAACAGCTTCTAAAACAGCACCAGGAATAACTTTTTTATTACGATCAATCGTAGATGAAAACAAAATATTATCCGTTACACCCACACAAAGCAAATCATCTAAATTCATGGCAACGGCATCAATTGCAATTCCTTCCCACACAGTCACATCACCGGTTTCTTTCCAATATAAGTAGGCTAAAATACTTTTGGTACCCGCCCCATCTGCGTGCATGATGTTTACAAAGGCATCATCGCCCATCAAATAATCGGGGTACATTTTACAAAAAGCATACGGATACAAGCCTTGATCTAGCTTTTGAATAGCTGCATGCACTTCTTCCTTTTGAGCCGAAACCCCTCGTTTAGCGTATAAAGACATTGAAATAGAATAAAAATGAACAAAAACCGGTATCCATAGCAAAGGTAAGCAAAAGACAGAAAGAGAACCCTTGCAAATGGCCTAAGATTGGATTTTCCCGCTTATTTTTGCCGCTGATTATGAAAGTCCACTACGAACTAGCTCCCTCTTTACCAACTTTTAACAATGCCGTGCTTACAATTGGCACTTTTGACGGTGTACACAAGGGTCATCAAAAAATCTTACAACAACTGAGGGAAACCGCGAATGCCGTAAATGGAGAAACCGTCATTATCACTTTTCACCCCCACCCGCGCAAAATTGTATCGTCGGTACCGGGCGATGTAAAACTACTCACCACACTGCAAGAAAAAATAAGTTTATTAGAAAAAGCGGGCATCGATCATTTAGTGGTAGTGCCTTTTGACCATCATTTTTCTAACTTAAGTGCTAGAGAATACATTACTGATTTTATAGTGGCTTATTTTAAACCACACACGGTTGTTATTGGATACGATCACCGGTTTGGGAAAGGCAGACTTGGCGATTTTCAACTACTGGAGCAACTAGGTTTAGAAAATGGCTTTGTAGTGAATGAAATATCGGAGCAAGTACTCCAAGAATCGGTAGTGAGTTCTACAAAAATCAGAGCGTCCATTGCAGCGCATGATATTGAAACCGCCAATATTTTTTTAGGCTACCCTTATTTTTTTGATGGTCTTGTAGTAGAAGGAAATAAAGTAGGTAGGACCATTGGCTATCCAACAGCTAATTTACATATCGCACCAGAAGAAAAGCTCATACCAAGCGATGGCGTGTATGCCGTTCGCGTTACCATCAATGACGCAAAAGAAGTATACACGGGCATGATGAATATTGGTGTTAGACCTACCATCGATGGTAAAAAAAGAGTAGTGGAAGTAAATATATTTGATTTTGACGCCGACATTTATGGCGCACAAGTAAAAGTAGAACTCTATTATTATTTGAGAGGCGAAGTAAAGTTTGATGGCCTCGAAGGATTAAAAGCACAGCTGCTGCAAGACAAAAATAAAGCCACTGCTTTATTACAAAGCTCCATTTAATCAATCAGTAATTAAGCAATCATTTTAACGGCTAACTCTTTTAATAAGCCAGCATCAGAAGTGCCAGCATCGTGCACGCCAATACTTCGTAAATTATATTGATGTAATAGTAGCAATACTTTTTCGATACCCTCATAATCATAACGGCGGGCAGTAGCAATGTATTCTTTTACAAAAAAAGGATTAACCCCAAGTGCCGCAGCTGCAGACTGTTCCGTAATATTTGGCAAGCTGTACAGCATAAATACTTTACTGAAATAATTATAAAGCGCAGGCAGTATCATTTGAATGGGTGCCGCTTTAGGGTTCGCTTCAAAATAATGAATGATTCGAATGGTTTTTGCAAGGTCTCTTTTGCCAAGCGCATCTTGAAGTTCGAACACATTAAAATCTTTACTGACACCAATATATTTTTCAATATCGTCTTCTGTAATATTTTTTCGACCTGCTAAATTCACGGCTAACTTTTCTACTTCATTTTGAAGTCTACTCAAATCATTACCAATATGGTCTACCAGCAAATGAAGTGCCTTAGGTGCAATGGTTAATTTATGAGAAGCCACCATTTGATTTACCCATTCAGGAAGCTGGCTGTCATACATTTTTTTGGTGGTTAGCATCTCCCCTTTTGACTTTAGGGTTTTAGCTAATTTAGAACGGCCATCTACTTTTTTTTCTTTGAAGCTGACCACAAAAATGGTAGACGTAAGTGGATTATCTATATAAGATTCCAATTTTTCGATATCGCGCATTTGCTGCGCTTCTTTTAAAATAACGACTTGCTTTTCAGCAAACATGGGATAACGCATACAAGCATTAACCACTGATGACCAATCGGCATCTTTACCATAAAAAATAGACAGATTAAAACTTGCTTCAGACTCGGGTAAAATTTTATGCTCGGCATAATGCACCACTTGATCTATGAAAAAGGGTTCATCCCCTTCGAGCCAATAAATAGGCTTAAAGTTCCCTTTTTTCCAATCAGCAATGATTTTATCGGCAGACATACTGCAAAGATGCTAGAAAATCTTATCAAAATGCTAAAACTAGGCTGGTTTCAAGCGATTTTATTTAATTTGCGACAAAACAAATACATATGCCTACAAGTAACGGAAACAATAGCAACAATAAAGGAATTATACTGTTTTTAGTTTTAGCCCTAATAGGTAGTTGGGCATACTTTTTATACAGCAAAAATCAGCATCAAGACACGGTTTCCCTCATGGAAACTAAAATCCAATTTGTTGATAGCAGTAGGGGTGCCATCCAAGAAGCTTACGATTTAGTAGCTGCTAAAGCCGATTCATTAACACTTAACAACGGTCAACTACAAGGTGCGCTTGCAGATAGAGGCAATGAAATTCAAAAACTAAAATCAAATATTAGCGCGATCATCAAAAATAAAAAAGCATCAGATGCCGATTTATCTTTAGCCCGTCAAATGATACTTGAATTAAATGGCAAAGTGGAAGGCTTGTTTGCCGAAATCGAAAAATTAAAAGGTGAAAACAAACAACTTACGGTTGCCAATGAGCAGCTAAATACCGAAAAGTCTCAACTTACAAACGACAAACAAAATCTAGAGCAAAATTTATCTGCTACTAAAAAAGAACTAGACGAAAAAGTAGATGTAGCTTCTACCCTACACGCTTCAAACATTGGTATTGCAGCCCTTAATGTAAAAAACAATGGCTCCGCAAAAGCAACTACATCTGCAAAACGTGCAGACCTTATTCGTATTTCTTTTACACTAGACCCTAACAGAATTGCGACTTCGGGCACCAAAGACATTTTTGTATGTGTTACAGGCCCAGATGGCAAATCTATTTCCGAAGGCGCTTCTTTTAATACCAGGGACCAAGGAAATAAGAGCTACACCAGTAAAGTAAGTGTAAATTACGAGCAAGGGAAAGCGAGTCAAGTAAGCTTTGACTGGAAACAAGCAGCAGCTTTTCAAATGGGTGATTATAAAATAGAAATTTACAACAACGGATTTAAAATTGGAGAAGGTATCACAAGCCTCAAAAAAGGCGGCTTGTTTTAATTGACCATGAAACAATTTAGGTGGTCGGGCTTACTGGTATTTATTGCCATACTTTTTGTATGTGCTACTATATTTTATTCGACGTATGTGTCAAGCAAAATTGCCAACACCGAAAGAAAATATGTGCGCGAATGGATAGAAGCACAAAAAACTATTTTAAGTAGTAAAGATTCAAGCAACCTAAACCTTGCCACACAAATTAGTGCCGACAACGAAGACATCCCCATCATTGAAACCAATGAACAAGGAGTGCCTACAGGTAATGCCCTTAACTTAGATACAGCAAGTATTGCTTCGGATAGTTTGTACCTGACAAAAACATTAGAAGACTTTAAAAAGTTTAGCAAAACGCCCATTGTTGTTGTTGTTTCCGACTCTCCTTACACAGCTAACCACTACTATTACGGACCTAGTAAACTGCTCAAAGAGGTTGAATGGTACCCCTACATTCAACTACTCATTGTTGCACTGTTTGTTTTTATTGCAGTAGCATCCGTTAGAACGAGATATAAAAATGAGCAAGATAAATTATGGCTAGGCATGGCCAAAGAGACAGCCCACCAGCTTGGCACCCCTGTTTCTAGCCTTCAGGGATGGATTGCTTTATTAAAAGAAAAAGAAACCAAAGATCCCATTGTTTTTGAAATCGAAAAAGACATTGAAAGGCTGGAACTCATATCGGATCGTTTTGGGAAAATAGGTAGTACGCCACAACTAACGCGCAGTAATCCATTTACAGAAATTGAGCGCATGGCGGCATACATGAAACTAAGATCGAGCAAACAGGTTGTAATAGAATGTAGTTTGCCACCAGCAGTTTTTGTAATGCTATCCGTACCACTTTTTGATTGGGTATTAGAAAATCTAATTAAAAATGCGCTTGATGCAACTGACGGCGCTGGCATAATTAATATTGCTGCTTCAGTTCAAAACAATCTTGTAAGCATTTTAATTTCAGATACGGGTAAAGGCATGGATAGTGAAACAGCGAGTCAAATATTTGAACCCGGATTTACAACAAAAAAACGTGGCTGGGGACTTGGGCTTCCACTTAGCAAAAGAATTATGGAAACCTACCACCACGGTAAATTATTTATCAAACGTACAGAGCCCGGAAAGGGCACTACATTTTGTTTACAACTACCTATAGCAGAATAAATTTACTATTGTAACACAACCGCACTTAATGCAGGAAGTTGTAAAGTAAGCTCATACCAGTTATTTTGCGTATCTACGCAAACACATGGTATAGTTGGGTTATAGACTACGCCAGTTCCCCAAAAGTCTTGATGATCACTATTAAATATTTCCTGCCACTCCTCTTTTCCTTGCACACTTATTTTCCAATCATGTCGTACCACAGGTGTGGCATTAATAATCACTACAATATCCCCAGCAGGATTTTTTCCTTTGCGTTTAAATGCCATTACAGATTCAGATCTGTGCTGTAAATCTATCCATTCAAAACCAGCAGGTTCAAACTGCAATTCATACAAGGCAGGCCTTGAAGTATATAATTGGTTGAGTTTTTGAACACAATATTTCATACCGCCATGGCTTGGATGTGCTAGCAAATGCCAAGGTAGTTCTGTTTTATAATTCCATTCGGTGGTAGCCGCAAACTCATTCCCCATAAATAAAAGCTTGGCCCCTGGATGCATATACATGTAGGTATATAGTAACCTTAGATTCGCAAACTTCTGCCACTCGTCGCCAGGCATTTTATAAATCATGGGGCTTTTGCCATGCACCACTTCATCATGACTTAAAGGCAACATAAAATTTTCGTCGTAAAAGTACATCATACTAAATGAAAATTTATCCTGTAACCCAGAGCGCATGAGTGGATCTGCTTTAAAATAATCGAGGGTATCATGCATCCAGCCCATCATCCATTTCATACCAAACCCTAGCCCGTCCATACTTGTTGGCTTACTAATACCCGGCCAATCTGTAGCTTCTTCTGCAATGGTTTGTATATCTGGAAAATCACGATAGAGTGTTTCGTTTAAATCTTTGATAAATGCAACAGCTTCTAAATTACCATCGCCTCCCAGTTCGTTGGGCTCCCACTCTCCTTTTTTTCTACTGTAATCTAAACGAAGCATAGAACTTACGGCGTCTACCCTTAATCCATCGATATGAAACTGGTCTATCCAAAAACGCGCGCTACTAATTAAAAAAGATTTTACTTCTCCGCGTTTGTAATTAAAAATATAGGAGTTCCAGTCGGGATGAAAACCTTTACGCATATCGGCATACTCATAAGTATGCGACCCATCAAACAAATAAAGCCCATGGTCATCATATGGAAAATGAGATGGCACCCAGTCTAAAATAACACCGATACCGGCGTTATGAAAAGCATTTACAAAGGCTGCAAAATCTTGCGGATTACCAAACCTAGATGTGGGCGCAAAAAATCCAGTACCCTGATAACCCCAACTGCCATCAAATGGATGTTCCATAACCGGCATGAGTTCGATATGGGTGAATCCCATTTCGAGCACGTATGGAATAAGCCTTTCGGCTATTTGTGTGTAAGTATTATAACTCCCTTCATCGGAAGGAATAGGACGCATCCAACTTGCCAAATGCATTTCGTACACTGAAATGGGGGCGTCTAATGCATTTTTGTTTTTGCGGTGCTCCATCCAATTGTGATCAGACCAATGGTACCCAGTTTGCCAAGTGATGGAAGCAGTTTCCGGTCTTTTTTCGGCGAAGTGCGCAAAGGGATCTGCTTTATTAAGCCTAGCCCCTTCAAATCCGTGAATATGATATTTGTAAAGCTCTCCAGCTGCAACACCCGGAATAAAACCTTCCCAGATGCCTGAAGAATCAGGTCTTACATGCAGTGGATGAGATATTTTATTCCATCCATTAAAATTACCTGTAACATAAACAGCAGTAGCACTGGGCGCCCATACTGCAAAGTAAGTGCCCGCAACATCATTGACCTGCAGTTGCTTATTCCCAAACAAATGATACAACTGGTAATGCGTACCCGCCTGAAAATTACGAACATCTGCCTCTGAAAATAAGGAGTATTCCCAAACAGATGCGGTTGTTTGTTGTAAAGAATTTTCAGTTGCCAATGTAGATGTTTGGTGTAAGGTACAACCTTTATTTACTTAATTCAATAATCCATATTTGCTTTGCAGGAATTGAAAACTGAGCCCCTACCTGATAACCCGTAACTATTTCTTTACCCCCTTTAAAACCATTTGTTAATTCGGCGTAATCAGAAAATTGAATGTCTTGTGCCTTATCAGTACTATTCACTACACACATAATAGTTTGGTTATCTGCTTTTCTGAAATAAACAAAATTGCCATCTTTCGGAATAAACATAGTTGTGCTACCTTTTGTGAGTGCAGGCGATCCTTTTCTAAAATTAGCCACTGTTTTTACAAAATTAAAAGCGTCGTTTTCTTTTGTATTTCTACCAGCTGCTTCAAATTTATTTACAGCATCCCCCGGAAATCCACCCGGGAAATTTAAACGCACCATGGCATCACTTGGATTCATAAAATTTTTCATCAATATTTCTGTACCATAATAAAGCTGTGGAATACCGCGTGTAGTATACAACATGCCAATACCCATTTTAAATTTATTGTAGTCTTCACCAACCATCGAGAAAAAACGGTTATTATCATGATTGTCTAGGAAAATACTGTTATTAAATGGGTTTTTATATAAAACGTCTTGCGATAACGTTACATATAATTTAGACAAGCCATTGTCCCAACTAAATGGTTGATTAACGGCGTCTAACAAACTATAATACACTGGAAAATCTGTTACGCCCTCCACATTGTGCTTGAAAGGAACGTCCATATTGTTACGCGTAAAATAAGCAGTGCCTGTTACAGACCTCGAAACCGTTTCACCAAAAATAGTAAGCCTAGGATATTCTAACATTAACGCATCATTGACGCGGTTCATAAACGCTTCATCGCAATATTTATAGGTATCCACTCTCCAACCATCTACGCCAAAAGTTTCGGTCGTCCAAATGGCATGCTGAATTAAATAATTAGCAACGTATGGGTTACGCTGGTTTACATCTGGTAAATGTGGTACAAACCAACCATCCAACATTTTCTTTTTATCAATAGCACTTCCATTATTAGAATATACGGCTTCTTCTCTGTGTGTGCTACCTGTGTATGTATTCCACTGATTAATCCAGGTTTTATCTGGCGCATCATGATGCATCCAATGCATATCACCAACGTGATTGTATACCGCGTCCTGAATTAATTTTAATCCATTTTTATGCATAGCGTCTGATAAGGATTTATACGCCTCATTGCCGCCCAAACGCTTATCAATTTTATAATGATCCGTAAACCAATATCCATGATAACCACTCATCCAACCAGCTGCCTCTTTACTTTGCGGCATGTCATTTTCTATCACTGGACACATCCAAATAGAGGTCATACCAAGTTCCTTAATATAATTCAAGTGATTTTCTACACCCTTTAAATCACCACCATGTCGTAATAAAACATCACTAGCATTGGCAACGCTATCAAGCATGTCTTTAAATGCATCATTGGATTTATCTGCATTGCTAAAGCGGTCTGGCATTAACAAGTAAACAGCGTCTTCACTGCGCACACCTTGTGCAAATTTGGTGCCATTCCCTTCGCGTCTATTGAATAATGCCCAGTCATATACGCTTACTTTACTAGAACTTGTGGCACTAATTTTTACGGTACCGGCTTTTGCAGATGGCGTAACTGTTATATCTAGCGCCACATATTTACCATTTGCAAAAGAATGTGTTTTTGTAAGCGTTACGCCCGGATATTTTACATTAAAAGTTGCTTTTGAAAAATTAGGATCATCGCTTCTTAAAAGCACCTGCACTTTATTTAGTTTCATACCAACAAACCAGTTGGTAGGATACATGGTTACGGCTTGAGCAAATGCAAAACTTACACTGCAAACAAGGAATACAAAAGAAATAATTTTTTTCATGTTTATTGTTTTCAAAATTCAATTAAATTATTTACTGGCCAGTTTTGATGCACCCGGATCATACACAAATAAAACACTCACCGATGCACAGAGCATTAAAAACCCAGCCAATACAATGGCATAAATAGGTTGTCCCCCATAAATATGTTTCACAATCCAACCACCACAAATACCATTAATAATTTGAGGAAGGGTTATAAAGAAATTAAATATACCCATGTAAATACCAAGTTTTCCTGCAGGAATAGAACCCGATAAAATCACATACGGCATGGCTAAAATACTAGCCCATGCAAGACCTACACCAATCATCGAATAGGTAAGCATCGAAGGATCGGTAATAAAATAAATTGAAACGAGTCCAATACCTCCTGCAAACAATGAAAATGCATGCGTGCCTTTGCGTCCTAAAAATTTAGCGACAACCGGTAAGAATAATGCGTAAATAGCAGCCACTAAATTATAGGTTCCAAATGCAGAACCTACTTTATTACCAGCCTCGTTATAAGCCACAGATAACACATCGTCACCAGATAATTTATACACGTGTGTTGCTACTGCATCGGTTGTAAACACCCACATACTAAAAAGTGCAAACCACGAAAAAAATTGAACCAGTCCTAACTGCTTCATGGTGCGTGGCATTTTTTTGAAATCAACAAAAATTTCAGACAAGCCCGCTTTTTTTGTTTCCTCTGTTTGTGCACCATGGTAAGACTCATACTCCGCAGGCGCATATTCTTTAGAAAAAAATACGGTTACCAAAATAGCGATGATAAACACAGCAGCTCCAATGTAAAATGCATATTTAATATTGTCTGCAACACCTGTTGGGCCTGCTTCTTGAGAGAACCCAAGTTTTGCTAACCATCCAGGAAGTTCAGATCCCGCAACGGCACCAACGCCAATTAAAAATGTTTGCACCGCAAACCCACTCGTGCTTTGCGAGTCAGGTAAATTATCAGCAACAAGTGCTCTAAACGGTTCCATGGCTACATTAAAGGATGCATCCATGATCATAACAATACCTGCGCCAATCCAAAGTGCAGGAATAACAGATGCGACAGCACCTGCGTTTGGTAAAAATAAAAGTGCAATAGAAGAAAGTAAAGCACCAACTAAAAAATAAGGCTTTCTTCTTCCTATGCGGTTCCAAGTTTTATCACTATAATGTCCAATAAGTGGTTGTACAAGCATACCCATAAGCGGTGCAACAATCCAAAATGCAGGAAGTTGATCTACGTCGGCACCAAATGAACGAAGTATTCGGCTAGCATTTCCATTTTGTAAAGCGAAACCAAATTGAATACCCAAAAAACCAAAACTCATGAAAAAGATTTGACCTAGGGATAACCTTGGTTTGGGTTTAACGCCCGCTAAGGGCGCTGGGCTAGCGGATGAATTTGACATAGCAATCGTGTTTAGCAATGTGTAAAAAATACATATCCACTAAAATAGGCAAAAAACCTATCCAAACACCTACTCAACAACAAATCCGTCGGGTAAAATGGCCATTTTTTTAACCACCACAATGCCGTCTTTTACTGCGTACAAAGGATGATCGGTGTTGGCGAGGTGCTTCCCTCCTTTTATGATTACATCGTTACCAATACGGCAATTTTTATCAATAATGGCGCATTCGATTACACATCGCTCCCCAATACCTATAAGTGGCCTGCCGGCGGCTGTATTTTCATGTATTTGCTCGAGCGTTTCGTAATAATCGTTACCCATAATATAAGCGTTGGCAATAGTGGTGCCGGCTCCAATTCGGGCACGAATACCCACCACCGATTGTTCGATGGCATCCGCTAAAATGATAGACCCCTCTGCAATGATGCTTTTATTGAGTCTGGTTCCACTAATTTTTGCTGGGGGCAACATGCGCGCACGGCTATACACCGTTTTAGCATTGTCAAATAAATTAAACTGCGGCACGTCATCGGTGAGGCCAATATTGGCTTCAAAAAATGAATAAATATTTCCGATGTCGGTCCAATAACCATCATACTGGAAACTTACTACTTTGTAAGAATCGATTGCCTGTGGCATAATTTCTTTACCAAAATCGGTGGCATTGGGGTGCACTTCATTGAGTAAATGATAGAGTGCTTTTTTACTGAAAATATAAATACCCATCGACGCTAAATAATTTTTACCGGCGGCCTGCATAACAGCGCCCGTATCACTTGTCCAATGAGATAACAAATCAGGACCAGGCTTTTCTATAAAAGAAGTAATTATATTTTCGTTGTTGGTTTTTAAAATACCAAACTCGGGAGCGTCTCTGCTATCTACAGGAATAGTAGCAATTGAAATATCAGCACCTTTTGCAATATGCGCTTGCCACATGTCACTAAAGTCCATTTGATAGAGCTGATCCCCACTTAAAATTAAAATGTAATCAAAATCTAAATTAGAAATATGACGTAGTGATTGACGAACAGCGTCGGCGGTGCCCTGAAACCATCCTGGATTATCGGGGGTTTGCTCGGCGGCTAAAATATCTACAAAGCCACTACTAAATGCACTAAAATGATAGGTGTTTTTGATATGTTTATTGAGCGACGCAGAATTAAACTGCGTTAACACAAACATGCGGTTGATCTGACTATTAATACAGTTACTAATAGGGATATCTACAAGTCGATACTTTCCTGCAATAGGCACTGCAGGCTTGGATCTACTCACTGTTAAAGGGAATAATCGAGACCCAGCACCGCCTCCTAAAATAACGGCTAACACTGATTTTGAAATCGTACTCATACGCTTATTTTTTTAGCATAAATATTTATAGTGACTCATATACATTCGTGTAGGACTGCACAGTTTGTTCCCAGCTATGATTCATTTGCATCATGCGCTCACGCATCCATAATAAATGTACTTTATTTTCAAAAACATCAATTGCACGTCCAATAGCATGTACAATATCCGTTTCGCTTGCATGCATGAATCTAATACCATAACCTCCTGCATCTCCCATATCTACCACCGTATCTTGTAATCCTCCCGTACTGCGCACCATGGGAACCGTTCCATAACGCATGGCATAGAGTTGATTTAAACCACAAGGTTCTACGCGTGAAGGCATGAGTAAAAAATCGGCGGCTGCATAGAGCTGATGACTCAATAATTCGTTGTATCCAATACTAACTTTTATGCAATTACTATTTGCCCTAGCTAGGTTTGTTAAGCCAGCTTCTACCGCAGGATCGCCACTACCTAAAATTAGATACGACGCTTTTGCACCATAGGCCCCAACGGCTGAATGCAATGCGCCAGGTAAAACATCGGCGGCTTTTTCACCAACCAGTCTTCCAATAAAAACAAAAAGCGGCTTTGTAGCATCTAGTCCAAACTGATCACAAATAATTTCTTTATTTTTTTGTTTTCCGGTAGTTACCGATGTAACGTCAAAATGAGCAGTTAAATCACTATCTGTTGCAGGATTCCAAACATCATGATCTATTCCATTTAAAATACCAACACACTTATTTTTTTCGGACGCAATTAATGTTTCGAGCCCATTGGCATGGTGCATGAGTTCCTGCATATAACTAGGGCTTACCGTTGTTATTTTGGAGGCGCACTTAATAGCAGCAGCGAGTGGATTGATACTAATACCCCAATCGAGTAGTCCTTTTTTTGAGAGATCCCATTTGGGAATTAGATGGGATCGATTCCAATCCATCCATCCCTGATATTGTGCATTATGAATGGTAAGCACCGTTGGTACTGATTTCAAATTTTGATAATCATAACAGTGCTGCATCATAAATGGAATAAGACCCGCATGATAATCGTGACAATGCACAGCAGTTGGGCGGTGATTCCAATGAGACATCCAGTGCACGACTGCAATTTGAAAAGCAGTAAACCGCTCGGCATCATCGGCGTAGCCATAAATTTTTTGACGGTCTAATAAACCAGCAATATCTACTAGGTATAAATCAAACCCAAGTTTGTTATGTACTTCTTTAATAATGGTATACTCAAATTCCCATCCACCCATATATGCTTTGGCCTTGTAATCCACGACCCAATCAGAGGTATATAAAAAGGGCGTGCGGTACATGGGCATTACTACTTTTGAGGTGATACCCGCCTTATTTTGGTATTTTGGGAGCGCTCCTACTACATCTCCAAGGCCGCCAGCTTTGGCCACAGGATAACATTCGGCACTGATATGAACCACTTCCATAGCGCTTATTATAGGTTTACAACTAATGTAAGCATTTATTCTATGCCTACAAATTCTAGTTTTACTTTTTCGGTACCTATTTTATTATTATTTTAGAGCCTACTA
>CANHCY010000031.1 GCA_947459295.1 Chitinophagaceae bacterium | reverse complement strand
TTCCTTTTTTGCCGTTAATCTTTTAGAGATTATATTTGCAACCCCTTAGGGTAATGGCTGCGTAGCTCAACTGAATAGAGCATCTGACTACGGATCAGAAGGTTTTAGGTTTGAATCCTAACGCGGTCACAAAGCCTCACAGAAATGTGAGGCTTTTTTTATTTTAAATGCGAGCCGAACTTGTTCGGCGAAGCGTAGAAAATAAAAAAGGCAGTTCGCGAAGCGAACGGAGGCTTTGGGTAAGCCCACTACGAAAGGAACGAGCGAACGAAGTGAGCGAGAATCCAAAAAAATTTACAATCGTAATATCCAATTTGAAATAAGTGGAACTTACAAACTTTTTGTAATAATTAAATTATTCAGTATTTACTTATAATTGACTTAGTTGTGAAGTTATTAATCACCAGATCAGATATGTATTTAAATTCATCTTTATCCTTCTGATTCGCTGTGACTTTAACTGTTAATGTATTCGACCATAACCACATAGGTTTACCTAAATCTTGACCTCGCATACTAGCAAAATCTGAATAAAGCCCCTTGATCATTATTAACTGATTAGTAGCGTCTCTTCCTCTGATAACGAAGCCCTCGTTTTTATATGACAATTCAATGTCATATAAATCTTTAGAATAATAATTTATAGCATCTTTCTCTTTATAAAACAAGGGATGCTCATTTCCATCATCTGACCACCATGTGTTATTGTAATCATAACTTATAATAATTTTTTGATCATTAGAAATCAACAATTTACCTATTGGACTTGT
Organism: Chitinophagaceae bacterium; assembly: GCA_947459295.1. Taxonomy (GTDB): domain Bacteria; phylum Bacteroidota; class Bacteroidia; order Chitinophagales; family Chitinophagaceae; genus Sediminibacterium. The sequence goes on along the minus strand of CANHCY010000031.1, from coordinate 22,616 downwards.
AAATTTAAATCCAGGGATAACTAGTTTTAAACTAAACTCTATTGAATTCCAGGTTAAATTTGGAATTTCCCATAATATACTATCTACTTTTTGATTTGAATTATTAATTGAATCTCGCAAATTAAATATCACTTGATCTAAATGAAGTATTTCATTATTTTTTTTCTGTAATTCGATATCCTTTTTATAAATACTATCTTTAAGTGCATTCTCATCAAGTTTTCTTTTCTCTATAATTGCGCTTAATAACTGTATTTGATTTTCTAGCTCCAATATAACTGTATCTTTGTTTTTAAGATTAATAATTTTCGAATTAATAACTTGGGTAAGACTATCTATTTGAAATGTCAAAATCTGAATTTTTTCTTTTTTAGTCTGAGAATATCCTAGATTATAGACCGAGATTAAGATAAAAGTTGATACTATTTTTTTCATTCTTAATGATATAAAATTAAAAAACCTAGTTTGTCTATAAAAGATTATTTACAAAAAAACTAATAAGCGCCTAAACTACCAGAACACACATCACCTCCATCAGTACTTTGTAACCACTCTTTCAAATAGTTAATTCGTGTTTTTGTAATATTTTCTAAATATATATTAACGCACATAGGATAAACACTACCATATTCTAATCTTGGATCATTTGCAGGAAATCTCATTTTAATTTCCGCATCTCTTAATTGAATCCAAAGCCTTTCTGAAGCCCTTAAAGCATTTATGAAATCAGGATTCTTTGAATACTTATTAATAACTTTTTGGTAAACTACACCAAGCTCATTATCTACTTTTTTATAACTTACATAAGAATCATTATTCATTTGTGCTTGGCTTTGAGCAAATAAAAACTGAGTAAACATGATTGAAAAAAACAAAAAGGTCAACTTTTTTTTCATTGATATTTATTTTAAAGGATCAGATATAAGAAGATTATGTTTATTTAATATGTAAGAATGATTACTCGCTACTAACTGAGCCGCCATTTGAAATAGCTTCTATAGTAGTATCGTTAAACAATATATTTTCAAAATTCGAATATTCTTTAATAACCTTTATAGTCAATAATGATAAAGGAATATACACTAAACATTGAAACATGTCAATGATTGTATTTTGTATTAAACTATCAATAATATCCGTTCTTGAAATGACAAATCTTTTTAAATCAATTACAAATACAAGAATCCAAAGAGCCCACCATAGTTTAAGAAAAGATATGTCAAAGTCTTGATTTTCAATTAATTTTCTCTCTTCAAGTTTTTCAATTGTTTTATTATACAATTCTACCATGATTTGATAGGGCCTAAAAAAACTAATCATTGGTACAAACCAAGACCCAGCAGCCCATCCTTCTGTAAAAGTTAAATTTGGAACTAAAATGTGTAAATTAAAATAAGCACGCCTAAACCATTGTATAAATGTAACTGCAGAAATGATATTAACAATGAAAGTAACAAGCATTATTACCTGCTCTCGAGTATCATTCTGCTCAAGTATGTCTTCAGCTATTTGAACGCCAAATGAAATTTGTGTCAATAACCTATATTGCAAAAAGCTTGAAAAAAAGGAAAATAAATATACTATTAAACAAATCCAAATTAATACAATAGCAATTTTAGATCGTTTTTCATTAGGTTTTAACATAAAAGATTTATTAATAATCAAATCGCTGTTTACAAAACTAATTACTGATTGTTAACTGTTTTGTTATTGAGTATTAATATTTTTTTATACTTATTAATCTTAACCCAATAAATTATCCAAGTAATTAAAGCTCCAAGAAATAAAATAAAATTTATAGCCTCCAGATCAAACTTAGTAAAAGCATTGATAACCCATAACACAAGAAAGATAGAATTTATAAATCCAATAGTTTCACCAGGGCGTTTTTCATCAACAGCTATATTTCTGTCAGCAAATTCATTACTTAAAGAAGTAGCGATAGAACTAACTAATTTAAAATGAAAATATAGATTGAAAAAAATTACAAACATTAACCAAACATAATTTGGACCGATTGTTCTATTCTTTAAATCAATGAGCAGCAAGGTTTTTCGCAAAGAATTTAAATAAAGGGCAGGCAAGACAAATACAAATAAAAGTAAAACTGTTTCTTGTAAACCTAAATTTCCCATAACATATTGTTTTAATATGAAGTTAATGTAATTTGTTAAGAATAAAATCACTTATACTCAATCTTTCAAGCACTTCTAACTAATTTTTTAGCTTCAGCCAACGTTATTCAAAAAACGTTTGTAGAATATTTTGTGAAAAATTCAATAAAGGATATTATATAAATATAATTAATTTATATATACTAGACAATGTTTTTGCCCAGCCTTGCTCACACATACCCCCACAAATCCCTTACATTCACGGAAATAACATCCTCAACAAGCAAACATGAAAAATGAGAAAGACCTTTTAGAACGAAGTGGTAACAGCTGCGAACTTTGTAAATCAACCGCTCAATTAAGTGTATATGAAGTTCCCACCAACAACGAAGAAGGCATTCTCATTTGCCCAAAATGTACCGCTCAAATCAATAAGAAAGAAGAATTAGATAGTAAGCACTGGGCTTGTTTAAATGAAGCAATGTGGAGTGAGGTTCCGGCGGTACAGGTAGTTAGCTGGCGTTTATTCAATAGATTAAAAGATCAAAGTTGGGCTGCAGATGCACTTGAGATGATGTACTTTGATGATGATACCATGTATTGGGCAAAATCAACTGGAGACCATGAAAATGATGGCAGTGTGGATTTACACAAAGATTGCAATGGCATGATTTTACAAGATGGGGATACCGTGGTACTTACAAAATCATTAGATGTAAAAGGTTCTACCCTTAATGCTAAACTAGGTACTGTGGTTAAAAACATTAGACTAGTAGCAGACAACACCGAGCAAATAGAAGGAAAAATTGAAGGCCAAACCATTGTCATCCTTACAAAATATCTAAGAAAGGGATAGTCAACAATTGCGATTAAAAATAAAGCAGGCTACCACTCAACTTTCCATTACTGAGCGAGATAGCAGGTGCAGGTAGTTTGATAAAATTTAAAAAAGTAAGTACGCCCCTCACCCATTTTTTATTGGTTTTAATTCTTTCAAAGTCTACATCAATAGATAAATAATATTGGCGACTTCTTTTTAAATCTGGGCGTTCATACGTATAACTTGCAGCTGGTGTATTAACAATCCATTTGTTTTCGTAACCACCAAAAGTATTGTCTACACCATATCCAGCAGCAATGTTTAACCATTTAGGCACTTTAGCTTCCGGCCAAATACTTTTAATGTTGGCACTTAACCAAATGGTTTGTGCATTGTAATCTTTTAAAAAACGTTCAGGTATAGATTTTCCAAAATAATTATTGGCGCGTGACTGGAGCATGGGGTCTGCGTAATTATTATAATGTGCACTATATTTTAAACGAAATTTTTGTTCTTTCCATTTTAGCTCCTGTGCACTCCACAACAAAACGCCAGCCGTATTTGCGGTTACGTCATACCAACTCCATCCCCAATTTTTTGAAAACCCATCCATGGTTTCAATAATGGTTAAATACGATACGCTCGTTAATGCCGATAGCACCACTGCTTTTTTTTCCGGGATGCCTGTCCAGGCCCACCCTTTATGACTAATACGTGCAAGGTTATAACTAGAATAAAAATGACCTACTTTATCCATCTGAAGCCACTCTTTTCCATCGTTATAAAACTGAAAACGACTTCTTGGATAATTGGCATACCAGGCTTTGTTAAGCGATATAAATGATGCGCCGTAACTACCTCCAAATATAGAAGCCACCAACCTAACTCTTTTTGCCTTTGTTACCGAATCGATAGCCCTTTGTTCCTGTGCAGTAGCCACAAAAAACAACGTGAAACAAACCAGTATTAGCAATAAATGACGCATACTATATTTTAAAAGCCTAAATTTAGTGCGAAATTAATTACCCGCATGAAAATTGAGCTTTGGTCTGTAGGCAAACCGCACGAATCCTATGCTAAAATGGGCATCGAAGACTTTACAAAGCGTATCACTAATTATTTTCCGGCTAGTTGGCAAATCATTAACCCTCCCAAAAATGCGGGTAGCTTATCAGAAGCTGCTCTAAAAAAAGCAGAAGCGGCCATTATTTTGCAGGGAATCGACCCTTCCGATTACTTGGTTTTGTTAGACGAAAGGGGGCAAACATTTACGTCCCCTAAACTGGCTAGTTTTTTACAACAAAGAGCCAACGAGAGCACGCGTAAAATTATTTTTTTAATAGGCGGTGCTTATGGAGTAGATGAAAGCATTTTTACAAGAGCTAACTTATGCTGGAGTTTGTCACCGCTTGTATTTCCGCATATGCTGGTAAGGCTTATTTTAGCGGAGCAGGTATATAGGGCTTGCACCATTTTAAGAAACGAAAAATACCACCACAACTAAACATATGAATTCAATTACAATAACTATTTTAGTAATAACTGTAGCGCTTTCCTTATTTGGATTTTCAAATAAAAAAGTAATCAACGATTTTATATTTTATCCGCCAGCAATAAAAAACGACAATGAATGGTGGCGTTTTATTACCAATGGTTTTATCCACGCCGATCTTGGACATTTGGCATTTAACATGTTTTCGTTTTACATGTTTGGCAATATTGTAGAAAATTTTTTTATTGACATCTTCCATGAAAAAGGGAAAGCATTGTATTTAGCCATGTACCTTACGGCGCTAATCGTTTGCTTAATCCCCACTTATATCATGCATCGTAACAACAAACAGTACAGAAGCCTTGGCGCCTCCGGCGCCGTATCAGCAGTTGTATTTGCGGGCGTATTTTTAGACCCTACTATTAAAATTGGACTTTTTATTTTCCCATTCACAATACCAGGTTTTATTTTTGGCCCACTCTATTTACTAATGACCATTTATATGTCTAAAAGAGGTGGCGACAATATTAACCACTCGGCTCACTTTTGGGGCTCTGTTTGGGGTATAGGCTTTTTAATTATTGCGTGTAAAATTTTCCCAGGCTTTGATCCCATACAAAATTTTGTAAGCCAAGTATCTGCTTCTTTGCACTTATTGTACCAAAGGTAAAAAGCTAAGCTTTACTGCGCTAGTAGTGGCAGGGTTTATTTTAAAGCGGTTGTCTATACGGTAGCCAATAACCCATACAATGCGGTTATCTGATACCAGTACCCACACTTTTTCTTTAGCTGTTTTAGAAAGCTTGAGGTCAATAAAAAATTTACTGAGCTTCTTTTTCTTTTGCATGCCTAACGGGTAAAAATAATCACCCGTTGCTGCAGGTCGTAAAATAAGCGGAAATTGTAAGGCAGCAGCATCCAACAAACAGTTATTGTTATCTAAAGCTTCTGTTACCTGAGCCGCAGTATTTTGCAAAGCGAGTGTTCCGACCGGAAAATTAACGGATGCGTCATTTTGTTCCACTACTACTACGCTTGTATTAATGGCAGTAGCTAGCGGCGCCAAAATCATCCAGTTTCTATTTTTAATTAGGCGGTGGGCTGGAGACATTAATACCGCGCCATTGTGTGCACTTAAAAGTTTTATCGCTTCTGGCATTTGAGCAGCTGTAAATCCATATGGGTACAACATTTCAAAAGTAATAGTACCCAGCGGCTTTGCTTTTTGCCACATGAGTACCGGTATATGAATTTCATTGCCATTGATAAATTGCAGTTTACTTACAATCTTTTGCATCGCAGCTTTATACACTTCCGAAACTTCTCTTAAATGCTTAATGGTATCTAAAATATTATGTTCAGCCTGCGGAAATACTTCCTGCACAGCTGGTAATACTTGATGCCTAAAAAAGTTACGGGTATATTTATCACTCGCATTAGAACTATCTTCTATAAATGCAATACCCGCCTCTTTGGCGTAGTCAATTATTTCTTGCTTATGAAAAATAAGCAGTGGTCGTAATAAGCGCTCATTTGCTTTATAGGGCTCTATGCCCGTTAATCCAGCAATACCGGTACCTCTGCACAAATGCATGAATACCGTTTCAATATTATCATTGGCGTGATGCGCCGTAATTACAACAGTATTAAAAGTAGCAAACCATGCATAACGCAAATCTCTGGCTGCTTCCTGAATAGATATTTTATGCGCAGTAGCATACGCCTTAGTATCAAAATGCTTACAAGAAAAAGGAACATCTAAAGTAACGGCTAAGTTTTTTACAAAGGCTTCATCCCTATCACTCTCCGCTCCTCTTAGTTTAAAATTGCAATGGGCTATTTCAAAATTAATACCAGCACCTTTTAATAAATACGCAAGCGCGGCACTATCCGCACCACCGCTAACAGCGAGCACAAAATGGCCATCCTTACTAAATTGAGGAAAGGTTTGAGCCCAGTGTTTATTAAACCTAGCTTGCAAGTGCATATGCTATGCTCCTTTTTTTACTTCTTTAGCCCAAGTATCTTTTAATCCTACGGTTCTATTAAATACCAGTTTTGTTGGGGTACTATCTTTATCGGCACAAAAATATCCTTTGCGCAAAAACTGAAAACCAACGCCAATGCTATCATGTAATAATGCAGGCTCTGCGTATGCATGCGGCACTACCGTTAAAGAATCTGTATTTATATAATCCTTAAAATCACCTTCGGCACCAGCAACATCTTCTACATTAAATAAACGGTCATATAAACGTACTTCTGCTGGTATAGCATGCGCAGTGCTTACCCAGTGAAGTGTTCCTTTTACATGAATACCAGAAGTATCTGAGCCACTCTTACTTTCAGGAATATACGAGCAGTGAAGTTCTGTTACATTGCCGTTAGCGTCTTTTACAAAATCGTCACACTTAATAATGTAAGCACTTTTTAAACGTACCATTTGACCAGGCGCTAGTCTAAAATATTTTTTAGAAGGCTCTTCCATAAAGTCGTCACGCTCAACAAAAATTTCTTTGCTAAACGGCACTTCTCTTGTTCCACCATTTTGATCTTCTGGATTGTTTTCTGAATGAAGTATTTCACCCTCACCTGTGTAGTTGGTGATGATCACTTTTAATGGATCAAAAACCACCATTCGGCGCACGGCTGTTTTATTTAAATCTTCACGCACACAAAATTCAAGTAAACTAATGTCAATGAGATTGTCGCGTTTTGCAATACCAATACGGTCACAAAATTCTCTGATAGCCGCTGCTGGATAGCCTCTACGGCGCATACCAGAAATGGTAGACATACGTGGGTCGTCCCAACCTGTTACATGATTTTCTTGTACCAGTTGTAATAATTTACGCTTACTCATTACCGTATAGGTCATGTTTAAACGTGCAAACTCGTATTGCTTAGATGGAAATATCGATAATTTTTCTATAAACCAGTTGTAGAGTTCTCTGTGCGGAATAAACTCCAGCGTACAAACTGAGTGTGTAATATTTTCGATGGCATCACTTTGTCCATGTGCAAAATCGTACATTGGATAAATGCACCACTTGTTGCCGGTACGGTGGTGATGCGCGTGTTTAATTCTATAAATGATAGGATCACGCATGTGCATGTTATTACTTGCTAAATCAATTTTAGCACGTAATACTTTTTCACCATCGGCGTATTTACCAAGGCGCATGTCTTCAAAAAGTTGCAAATTTTCGGTAACGGTTCTACTTCTGTACACATTGGGCGTACCTGGTTGTGTAGGTGTTCCTTTTTGAGTAGCAATTTCTTCGCTGCTACTATCATCCACATAAGCAAGATCCATTTCAATTAAGCGAACGGCAAAACCATGTATTTGATCAAAATAATTGGAAGCGTATAATTCTTCTGCCCAATTAAAACCAAGCCATTGTACATCGTTTTTGATACTCTCCACATATTCTGTTTCTTCAGTAACCGGGTTGGTATCATCAAAACGCAAATTGGTTTTCCCTCCATATTTTTGAGCCAAACCAAAATTCAAACAAATACTTTTAGCGTGGCCAATATGTAAATATCCATTGGGCTCGGGCGGAAAACGGGTAACAATCGACCCATATTTACCAGCCGCTAAATCTCCTTCAACAATTTCTTCAATAAAATTTAAATGCTGTTCTTCAGACATGTATCAGTTTTTACCGTACAAAGTTACGCTAAAATATACGCTATAAGGTGTATGAGGCTATAATTTGAGTAGCGGTAACCATATCAGGGTGCATGAACCTGTCTTCGGCCACAAAAGATACTTTTTCACGCAGTGTTGCTACCAGTTTTTCGATGGCTTCAGCGCTTTTAGCAGGCCTTCTAAAATCAAGCGCTTGTGCAGCGCTTAATAGTTCGATGGCGAGTACTTTTTCTACATTATCAATAACGCGAAGGCATTTGGTAGCGGCGTTGGCACCCATGCTCACATGGTCTTCCTGATTATTAGACGATGAAATACTATCTACAGATGCGGGCGTACAAAGTTGTTTGTTTTCACTAACAATGCCTGCCGCTGTGTATTGCGGAATCATAAATCCAGAATTAAGCCCTGGGTCTTTCACTAAAAATAATGGAAGGTCGCGCTGACCACTTAATAGCTGATAGGTTCTACGCTCCGAAATATTTGCAAGCTCACTCATCGCAATCGCTAAATAATCGAGTGAAATAGCAAGTGGCTGTCCATGAAAATTACCACCACTCACAATTAAATCTTCGTCAGGAAAAACATTGGGGTTATCTGTTACCGAATTGATTTCACGCATAAATATATCAAGCACATGATTAAATGCACCAATGGTAGCGCCATGCACTTGTGGTATACATCTAAATGAATATGGATCCTGTACTTGTTTGTTCGTTGAATTAGCAATGCTACTGCCTGCTAAATAATCACGCATTTTTTTTGCAGTAAGTACCTGCCCTTCATGTGCCCGAATGCTATGTATCTGCGGACTTAATGGCTCAGTGGTACAATTAAAAGCATCAAAAGAAAGTGCAGCAACCAAATGCGCCATCTCAATTAAATGTTCTGCTTTTTGTAAACAATACATGCCATAAGCGCTCATAAATTGAGTCCCATTAATGAGTGCCAACCCTTCTTTACTTTGTAATTTTATGGGGCTCCATTTGAAACGCTCCATAATACTTGCTGTACTATGTTTTACGCCATAAATGGTTACTTCACCAAGTCCTAAAAGCGGTAAACTCAAATGACTTAATGGCGATAAATCACCAGAAGCACCCAGTGATCCTTGTGTATAAATCACAGGAAGCACCCTATTGTTATACATTTCCAACAAACGCTTTACCGTATCAATTTGCACCCCACTATGTCCATAACTCAACGACTTAATTTTAAGCATGAGCATGAGTTTCACAATAGGCTCCGGCACCTGCTCTCCAAGTCCACAAGCATGTGAAACAATTAAATTGTATTGGAGTTGTTCTATTTGAGAATCGTCGATGGTAATGTTTTGTAAAAAACCAAAGCCCGTATTGATACCGTAATAATTTTTATCTTTTTGGGCCATTTTTTGATCCAAATAAGTGCGACAAGCGGTTATTTTATCATGTGCATCAAAAGTGATCGACACATCCTGATCATGCGCTAATAAATTTTTTACCTGGCTAAAATGAAGCCATTTATGGTCTAATGGCAAATAATTGTAACTCACAAGCATTCGTTTGATGCAAAGTAAAGACTTTTAAAAAAACAGGCGTAACTAATTAAGCTCCTAAGTTATACCATGAATTCTTTTGAAATTATGGCCATTTTTTCTTTATTTTGCGCCACTCTAATAAGGACCGGTAGCTCAGCTGGATAGAGCAACTGCCTTCTAAGCAGTAGGTCATTGGTTCGAATCCAATCCGGTTCACAAAGCCCCAAACACCTATTTTTGGGGCTTTTTCATGCCATTTCCTTCCCAATTGCCATTTATTTTCCCGACATTTACAAGGTATGCCCAAAGCCCGTACCTACTTTTTATTGAGTTGTTTATCTCTATTTATAGGGATATTTCAGGTGTTGGGGCAGGGCTGCCCACCCAATATTGGCTTTGAAAACGGAAATTTAGGCAGTTGGGACGCTTTTGATGGATCCATTTCGCGCTCCAATGGGGCCTTAAATATGGCACTTGGAAGCCCACAAGACGGCAAACATACCATTATCACCAATTTTCCGGGCACTACTGCTAAAGACGAATATGGGGGATTTCCTACGAGTTGCCCCAATGGTAGCGGCTACTCACTAAAACTTGGAAACGATCAAACCCAAGCAGAGGCGCAGGGAGTATCCTACACATTTACGGTTCCGTCTACAGAAGGTGATTATAGCATCATTTATAATTATGCAGTTGTATTTGAAAACCCCAGTGGCCATCAAGATTGGGAGCAACCAAAATTTATGGTCAAGGTTTTTAATGTTACCGATAATAAATATGAAACCTGTGGCGCTTTTGAATTTATTTCGGCACCCAACCTGCCGGGCTTTAAAGAATCTACCGTTAAAAGAACGGTCTTTTACAAAGAATGGGCCCCTATTACTTTAAAACTTCCTGGATATCAAGGTAAAACATTAAGACTTGAATTTACAACCAACGATTGTTCGAGAGGAGGTCATTTTGGTTATGCTTATTTAGATGTCAATGACAATTGCACTACACCAGTAACGGGTAACGTTTTTTGTACCAATATTACTGGCCTTAACCTAACGGCACCTTATGGCTTTGCCAATTATAAATGGTACACCGATGATTTTTCAAAACTACTTGGAACTGATGTTGTGCTAACCATTTCGCCTGCCCCGCCACCAAAAACAAGACTTGCACTCGTGATTACGCCTTATCCTAATCAGGGTTGCTTAGATACATTATATACGACTATTGTAAAATCATTAGACCCATATGTTTTTAAAATAGCAGACAGTGTTGTTGCTTGCCAAAACAAAGGTGCCGATGTAACAGATAGTTTAGTAACGGCAGGTAGTAGCCCCGGATTAAAACTGAGTTATTTTAATAGCCCTACAAGTGGCGATTATGTAACATCTCCAAAAGCAATTGGAAAGTCGGGAATGATTTATGTTAAAGCAACCAATAACGCAGGCTGTGCAGATACAAAACCATTATCTGTAATTGTTCATCCTAACCCAGTTATCACTATTAAGCAACCAGCAGCTGCCTGTATTCCTGAAACAATCAATCTAACAGATCCAAGCTACACAAGTGGCAATGATCCCAATTTAAAATACACCTATTGGCAAGATGCGCTTGCAAGAACGCCGCTATCCAATCCTACAAAAATTGCACAAACAGGCAATTATTTTGTTTTAGGTACAAGTCTTTTTGGATGCAGTAATATAGCTCCTATTAACACTAGCATCAGTGCACCACCAATTACATCGGTGACCAATTACATGGCCTGTGGAAGTATACCGCTAGATAGCATTACACCTACCAAAGGAAGCGATCCTAGCGCAAGCATTAGTTATTTTTTAGACAGCACCGCTTTACAAAGCTTAAATAATAATCACCGGTTTACAAGCAGCACCAATTATTTTATAAAATTTACAGCGCCCGCAGGATGCAGCGTTGTAAAAAAAGCGAGTGTTACAATTAATAGTTATCCAGATTTTAGTGTAACACAACCAGCACCCGTAAAAATACCAGTCACCATTGATATCACAACCATCCCACCCACATCGAGTAATTGGGTATATAGTTATTGGCAAGATTCTTTATGCACTGCACCATTACTGCAACCAAAAAGAATATTAGCCACTGGAAAATATTATATTAAAGCAACCACCCCTATCGGATGTGCTCAAGTGCAAACGATTAACGCTGTTGTCAATGACGCAGACATAATTCCACCCAATGCATTTACCCCAAATAGTGATGGCATCAATGATACCTGGAGCATCCCGTTGTTAGATTATTATCCAAATTGTACGGTAAGTGTATTTAATAGAACGGGGCAGCAAGTATTTACTTCTAATGGGTATGGTAAAAACTGGGACGGGAAATCAAAAAATCAAACAACCTTACCGCTGGGCGTATATTATTACGTCATAAAATTATCCGGCAAACATCAAGCCTTTGCCGGCAGTGTTAGTATTTTATACTAAATAATTATGGAAGTAAAAATTGAAGCGTCTTGGAAAGAAGTATTGAGCAACGTTTTTAAATCAACGTACTTTTTACAAACAGCCGCACATATAAAAACAGAACTTGCAACAGGAGCCAATATTTTTCCAGCAGGCAGTGCCATTTTTAATGCATTCAATCAAACCCCATTTAACAGTGTTAAAGTGGTTATTTTGGGTCAAGACCCTTACCATGGTAGCGGACAAGCCATGGGCCTTAGTTTTTCTGTACCACAAGGCGTTAAACCACCGCCCTCACTCGTTAATATTTTTAAAGAATTAAAATCAGATATTGGTCTTCCTATCCCTACACAAGGTGATCTAACCCCATGGGCTAAACAAGGCGTATTATTATTAAATGCAGTACTTACCGTTCGGGAAAATGAACCCGCTAGTCATGCAAAAATTGGTTGGATGCATTTTACAGACGCCGTTATCAGAAAAATATCGGACGAAAAAAAAGGGGTTATTTTTTTATTATGGGGTAAATTCGCAGAACAAAAACAAACTTTGATTGATGAAACCAAACATTTTGTTTTAAAAGCGGCGCATCCCTCGCCTTTTAGTGCAGACAAAGGTTTTTTTGGTTGTAAACATTTTAGTAAAACAAACGAATTACTTGCAAAGCAGGGACTTCAAGTCATTGACTGGCATATATAATTTTAGAACATGAGTCAACCCATAAAAAACATATCAACGATACAATTTATTGCCGGAAGAATTTTAGCAGTATGGGCAATTATCATTTTTGCAAGCTCCATGCTTGTAGCTGTCTTTTTTTTATTGCCCTGCTTTTTTTTATCTGAACCACATGTTGCTATCCTCCACAGAAAAGTAACACAAGTTTGGATGCGATTTTTTTTATTTTTTATTGGGTGCCGTATCAAAATTAAGGGTGCGCAGCATTTTGTAAAAGGCGAAAACTATGTGGTGGTTTGCAACCACAACTCATTAATGGATGTTCCAGTAAGTACCCCCTTTATGCCAAGAGCTAATAAAACCATTGCTAAGGTTAGTTTTTCTAAAGTGCCAATTTTTGGCTGGGTGTATAAATTTGGAAGCGTTTTAGTTGACCGCAGAAGCGACCAAAGCAGAAGACAAAGTTATGAAGAGATGAAAAGTATTTTAGCCGTTGGCCTAGACATGCTTATTTATCCAGAAGGCACGCGCAATAGAACGGGTGATCCACTCAAAAGTTTTTATGATGGGGCTTTTAGATTAGCCGTGGATACTAAAAAACGCATCTTGCCAACGATTCTATTTAATTCAAAAAACATTTTACCGCCTAGCCCAAGCTTTTGTTTAATGCCCGGAAAAATTGAAATGCATTTTTTACCGCCGGTATCTGTTGAAGGAAAAACAAGTAAAGAAGTAAAAGATGAAGTGTTTGAACTGATGTGGAACTATTACGCCAAAAACCAGCAGTTATTAGAAGGTAGAATTTGAGAACACCCTGCTTCTATTTATTTTCAAATCTCTTAAGATTCCAGATTTAGGATTCACGGTAATATTGAAGGATCTAAAAATTCCTACTGGCATTACATTAATGGACATCTGCCAGCAGTGCATTTCTCTAGAAATAAACATACTAAATTGTTGAAGTCCACCCATCGATACATCGTAATAACCAGTGCCTCCCACTTTCCATTTTTCACTCAAACTAAAGTCGCCATTAAAATTTAAACTAGAAAAAGTTTTGGTTTCAAATCCACTATAATCAGGTTTGAACTGTCTGTTAAATGACAATGAATAAGAGAATGATAATGTCCATGGAATATTAAAATCTGTAAACTCGGCCGGATTGGCTTTTGCAAATTGCAACTGACGTTGTTGTTCATCGGGCGTTAAAAAAGGATCAATTGGAATCTGTCTATCCTTTTCTGTTTTACCATCTTTAGACTTGCTTGAAAATGAAGTAGAGATTGCAATACTTCCACTCGTAATTCGTCCAAATTTTAAAGCCTTAGGATCAAACGCATACGTTTTTAAACGGTAACCCTTATTGTCCACATCATATGGATCGAGTGTAGCACTGGCGTTGATATTGACTTTTTCAAATAGCGTACTTCTTGCGTATAAATTAAAGTTTCCGAGTTTAAAACTATCTGCGAGCATATTGTAAGAAGATGAAAAACCAAAACCTTCTATGAGTTTTACTTTTTTGTCTTTGGCAGTAGAATCTGATTTATCACGCACTTTCATTTCCAATAAATTATCTACGCCAAATCCAATACCCCCAAATCTGCCTTCCGAAAAGGAACCAATAATACCACCCTCATATTGCGAAAAACGGAAAGCACGTCCAGTGGTATCAATTTGTGTTGTATAATGATATGCAGCGGCCATATCGGGCTGATAGTTCATAGAAATAGTAGGCCTGATTTCGTGACGAATTCCTTTGATACTGCTATTCTTACCAAATGTGTAGGTACCAAAAATTCGGGTAGCCGCACTAATACCAAAACTCATTTGACGCGCGGTATTGAGCCCTCTAAATTTAACGGTATCCACTTTTTTATTTACCGAATTCCAGCTCCTAATAAAGCGTTGTCCATACCAGCGCTCTTCGTAAGAGATACTAGGGCTAATGGTTACAGGTCCAAGCGCCGGAAGTGACATCGAAATTGGAATATTATGAACGGCACCCCACTGCGCAGTATCTAATAGTCTTTTAAAATTAAAAGCCGTATCGTAAAATGACAATTGATTTTGAATGTTACCACTATACCCTATACCAATTTTTTCGTACCATTTACCAGCGCCAATTTGCTCTTTGGATTGAAACGGATACAAGGTTACTACGTTAAAGTTGACGGTTGGAAGTTGTAAATTAACGAGTCGTAAATTATTGTTTTGGTTATGGTTTGCATTCACCGATAAATTATATTTACCTCTCCAATCTTTAGAATAACTTATGGAAGAACTTAGCTGGTTCTGGAAGTTTTGCATAGGGTTGTTGAGTAGCAATCTATTAAACCTAGAGCTACCAAAATTTACGTTAGCAGAAAAACTAGTACCTGGCCTTGCCCTATTATCTCTACTGTGGCTCCAGTTTAACATAAACGATTTGTTCTGGTTAAATTCATCGCCAGTGCCGCCAAACCTATTCAAGCTTTTTGTATTTTGAAACGTAAGGTTAAAACCACCCGTAAATGCATAACGCTTAATATATTTTGAGTTGAGGTTTACATTCCATCCTCCGTAAGAATATATATTGGCCCTAGTGGTGAAATCAAGATAGTCGTTGATGACTTTATAATAACCGAGCCCTTCGAGGCCTAAACCAAAATCTTCAGAAGCAGTAAATGCTGGAGCAAGTATCCCCGAATGTCTACCTCTATTCAACGGAAAAATGCCAAAAGGAATACCAACAGGCATCGGCACACCCTCAAATTCTGGAAAAGTAGGACCAGATATGCCTAATTTGTTATTGATGATTTTCATCCGTCCAGTTCTGAAGGCAAAGTGTGGCGTATCTAAATTGCAAGTTGTAAAACGGGCTTTTTTAGCATAAACAACACTATCATTCATTTTCTTTAGTGTTAATGCGTTCACATAGATTTCACCTTCCTGAAAAAAAGTGTTTTTTGTGAGCCCTTTACCTGTTTCCATATTAAAAGAAATGGTATCACTAATCGATTTCATTTCACCTTGAACAAAAACGGGCTTACTATCTAATTTTCCGGTTGAATCTGTGCTTCCATATGCTTTAACCATTTTAGATTGCTGGTTGTATCTAATGGTTGCCGCTTCTATGGCTAAATCTTGATAGTTGGTTTTGGCCTTACCGTACAAGAAAAACTCCCTTGTATCTACAATTAAAATCCCAGAATCAGCTGCATTGTAGTTGATGGGTACATCTATAGAATCTTTTGATAATTTGAGGGTGTCGACCTTTTTTACAAGAGAATCTGTCTTTTTTGGAAGGGTATCGACCTTTTTTATAACAGTATCAATAAACAAAGGGGCATTTTGCCTTAAAAAAGCCCTAGATTCCCACTTAAATGTTAATAAAAGCAAAACTATGCCCATAACAACAGTAGGTGCAGTTTTTATATTAATTTTACGTCGTTTGCTTCTATTCACTAAGCAAAAATAGTGTATGAAAGGTGTAAAATGACTTATATCTAGAATCCTTTAAAGAATTGATATGAAGAAAATACTAATAGCTGCCCTTTTAGGGTCATTTATATTGAGTTTTCAGGCAATTTCTGCACCCTTTCCATCAAATGGTTCAGAACCAAAGCCATTACAAAAACAGGCGCTCAAAAGAATCATTATTGATGCTGGACATGGTGGCGGAGATGTTGGCGCTCGAGGCCGTTATTCTACCGAAAAAGATATTTCCCTTGCTGTAGCATTAAAATTAGAAGTACAATTAAAACAAGCCTTACCAGACGTAGAAATTTTAATGACCCGCAAAACAGACGTGTTTAACTCTGTTGTTGAAAAGGCCGATATCGCAAACCGCTTAAAAGGTGATTTATTTATTTGTATCCACGTAAACTCGGCAGGCTCAAGAACCATTAGAGAGGTTGTAGGCTATAAAACCATTACCGTTAGAGGAAAAAAAGGAAAGAAAATAAGTAAACAGGTTCCTCAATATAAAATTACACATTTACCAAGTTCTGCCATAGGCACTGAAACGTTCATATATGGAGTTGACAAAACCGAAGAAAGAAAAGCGGCGGCTGGAGAAAGTGTAGATGAATACTTAGACAGTGTTTCATTAAAGATATTGGAAGCCCGTCGACAAACAGATGCCAACGATCCTACCAAACAAATGTTAGCGAATATAATGACGCAACAATATTTTCAACGAAGTGCTAAACTAGCACTTACAATCGAAGAAGAATTTCAAAAAGTGGGACGTATCAGCAGGCAAGCCCAACAAAGAAAAAAAGGGATATGGGTGCTACAAGCAGTAAGTATGCCAGCTGTACTAGTAGAAACAGGCTTTATCTCAAACCCCGATGAAGAAGACTACCTCAATAGCGAGAAAGGACAATTAGAAATTTGTGACGTCATCACTAAATCAGTGCGGATTTACAAAAAATCATTAGAGAATCAGATAGGCGTAGGCGGGCAATAAACCTTAATTTTGTTACATGAAGATTTCGAACGAATCAAAAGTTGGAGCACTTACCGCTATTTCCATTACGGTTCTAATACTAGGTTTCAATTTCTTAAAGGGAAAGACATTGTTTAAAACCGGCAACTATATTTTTGCCAAATACGAAGATACCAAAGGACTCATGGTGTCAAATCCAGTTTATGTAAACGGTTTTCAAGTAGGAAGTGTTATTGACATTGAAAATACTGATTACAATTTACACTCCATTTTAGTAACGATTAAACTAAATGAAAACTATAAAATTCCAGTAAACTCGGTTGCTAGCATCAAAGACAATCCGCTCGGCACTCCAAGTATTGTAATAAAACTTGGCAATAATATTTCTATTTTAAAGCCACAAGACACTATTGCAACCAGAAGCTCTATTGGGATTTTTGATGAAGCCATGAATAAATTAGAGCCTGTAACAGATCAAATAAAAGTTACGGTGCAATCACTTGATAGTGTGTTAAAAAACATCAACCGTATATTTGACCCTAACACAAAAAATAATTTACAAGCAGCAATAGCCAATATCAATACCACAACAGCCAGCTTAATTGTCTCTGCAGCTGCCATCGAGCAAATGCTTGACAAACAATCTGGCGCAATTACGAGTTCTGTAAACAACATCAATAGCGTTACTAAAAACTTAGCAGACCATAACAAAGAAGTAGCTGCTACCCTATCCAACCTAGAAAAAACAACCAATAAATTAGCAAGCGCTGACATTACCGGAACCATTGGTAATTTAAAAACGGCTATCGATAATTTAAATGTGCTTGTTAAAAAGGCAGCCAGCGATGAAGGAAGTTTAGGCAAACTCATCAACGACAAAACACTCTACAATAACTTAAATAATAGTTTAAAGAGTGCCAATACATTAATCGATGACTTACGCATACATCCAAAAAGATATGTACAGTTTTCTGTTTTTGGCAAGAAAGAAAAAAGTAGTCCGCTTCTAGCACCAATTATAGACACTGCTAGTATCAACAAACAATAATGGCCAAATTCTTTAAACGATACCTATCAATTTGGCTCTTGCTTGTTGCATTTCACTCAAATGCGCAACCTGGAAAACCAAAAGATAATATTCAGCCAAATGGTGTTACCCAAGAAAATTTCCTTTATATTCTTGCTGCAGATAAACAATATCTTCAAAAAACAGACACAAGCCAACTTGTCTCATATGCCGGAAATGTAAAAGTAAGGCAAGGAAAAACACTTTTTTACGCCGATAGCGCGATCATCAATCCTATTTTAAATACGCTCGAATCTTTTGGGAATGTGCATATCAATGACGCGGACAGTGTCCATATTTATTCCCAATACTTAAAGTACAACGGGGTTGAAAAGAAAGCACTATTAACAACTAAAGTAAGATTAACCGATGGGAAAAGTACACTTACCACCGAAAACTTAACCTATGATGTTAATCTAAAATTAGGTACTTATTTAAATGGCGGTAAAGTAGTGAATAAAAAAACAACGCTTACAAGTACCGAGGGCAATTATTATGGAGATAGCAAAGACATATTTTTTTATAAAAATGTTTTGCTAGTACAGCCAAATGGAACCATCAGAACAGATAGCCTACAATACAATACAATAACAGAGGTTTCTACTTTTATAAGTCCTACCATTATTAAGGATAAAAAAGGCCTTACCATTAAAACCAAAGAAGGTTTTTATGATATAAAAAGGAAAATCGCCAACCTATATAAACGCTCTATCATTGAGGATTCTACATTTAGCATTACCGCCGATGAAATTGCAATTGATAGTGTAAATGGGCTCAGTGAATTTAGGGGCAATGCTGTGTACAGAAGTAAAGATAAAAAGCAAGGTTTTGATATGATTGCCAACAACATCAAAACAAATAACAAAAGGAGCACTATCATGGCAACACAGATACCACTCCTAATTATTAAACAGGGTGCTGATTCTGTTTTTATTACAGCAGACACTTTATTTTCTGGACGTGTAATTGACTTATTGAAAATAAAAAAAATACCTTCTTTAAGACCAACACCAATTGACACCACTTTCAACAAACCCATAATCAAAGACACTGTTAAAGTTGCAAGCATCAAACCAATAATCAAAAAAGGCAATAGAAAAAACCTAGTCGATTCGGTTAAATTAAATCTTGCTTCTACTCCACAGGTTGATAGTACCTTAAAATATTTTGAAGCGTATAAAAACGTAAAAATATTTTCAGATTCTTTGCAAGCGGTGGGCGATAGTTTGTTTTTTTCAGGATCGGACTCTGTGTTTAGGCTATTTAATGAGCCCATTTTATGGGCGCAGGAAAATCAAATTAGCGGCGACACCATTTATTTATTTTTGAAAAATAAAAGACCGGAGCGACTATATGTTATTGACAATGCCTTAAGTATAAGTAAAGTAGATAGTAGTATTTATTTTAACCAAGTGAGAGGCAATAGCATTGACGCAGTTTTTGATTCTACAGGACAAGTCCATTTTTTAACTGCCAAAGGAAGCGCTGAAAATATCTATTACGCCCAGGATGAACAAAAAGGTTTTGTAGGCGTCAATAAAAATAGCTGCGATCTAATTGAGATTAACTTTACCGATGGTAAACCCAAGCGCGTTAAATTCATCAATAACCTAGAAGGCGGTCTCCTACCAATGCGTGGTAAAACCAATCATGACGAGCTCAAACTTAAAAGCTTTAACTGGCAAGATAAACTCAGGCCAAAAAGCAAGTTTGATATTCTAACGGGTAATTAAATTCGATTTACAAATAAGCATGCTGCAACATAAATACGGCAGCCCCTGCTAAAAATCCTATCAGCGCAATCCAACTTACTTTTTTCAGGTACCAGAAAAAATCTATTTTCTCTATACCCATAACAGCCACGCCAGCCGCAGATCCTATGATTAAACAAGAACCTCCTGTTCCTGCTGTATAAGCAAGTAGCTCCCAAAAATAATGGTCCTGCGGATACTGTTCGAGTGTATACATACTTTGTAAGGCAGCCACGAGTGGCACGTTATCAAATACCGCAGATAATAAACCAATGGCAATAGCTACAAGATTGATATTTCCAATACTACTATTTAAATAAGCGGCCATTTGAGGCAAAACGCCCACATATTCGAGTGAGGCAATAGCCATAAGGATTCCAAAGAAAAACAAAATACTAGGGGTATCAATTTTTCGGATGGCATGATTCACAGACAAAACACCCTTTTCATCATCTGCCTTTTTCTTATGCAATAGTTCGGTAACAACCCAAATTATACCTAAACAAAGTAGCATACCCATATACGGTGGTAAATGAGTAAAGGTTTTAAATATGGGTACAAAAAGTAAGCAACTAATACCCACATAAAAAATGAGGTTGCGTTCAAAAGCGTTTGAGTTAAAGTTTAAATTGTTTTCAATGACTGGCTTTAAAGCGATAGGCCCTTTAATTAAATAATTAACAATAATTGTAGGTAATGCCATACTCACTAAGCTGGCAAAAAATACCTGCTTAACAATATTTAAGGGAGTAATTTGACCACCAATCCATAGCATGGTTGTAGTAACGTCTCCTATTGGACTCCAGGCGCCACCTGCATTGGATGCAATGATAACGAGGCCCAGCAGTAACCACTTCACTTTTTTATCCTGAATTAACTTGTTTAAAATGGAAATCATTACAATCGTAGTTGTAAGATTATCAAGCACTGCCGATAAGAAAAAAGTAATAAGCGCAATAAGCCAAACAAGCTTTGTTTTATTGGTGGTTTTTATAGTGTCTGCAATATTCTGAAATCCATCATGCGCGTCAATTAACTCCACAATGGTCATAGCGCCTAGTAAAAAAAATACGATTTCGCTAATCGCACTTAAATGATGGGTGAGTGATTCTACTACTAATTCTTTATTGTCGGCATTAAGAACAATAAGCGTCCAACAAAGCACTGCTGTAATAAGCGCTGTTGCAGATTTATTTATTTGAATACTGTGCTCTAATGTAATGGCAATATAACCAACTACAAACAGCACTAATAAAATGGACACCATAATTTACATTGATTGACTAAGTTAATGTATTCATGAGTAATGCTGCTATTCAGGGTCTTCTGTGAGCATCATTAAATAAGCCTTAATAAAGCCATCAATTTCACCATCCATTACGGGACCCACATTGCCTACTTCATAATCGGTGCGGTGGTCTTTAATCATCTTGTAGGGATGAAACACATAGCTACGGATCTGACTTCCCCACTCTATCTTTTTCTTGTTGGCATTAGTGGCATTTAAGGCTTCTTGCCTTTTGCGAAGTTCTTCTTCATATAATCGAGACTTTAGCATTTTAAGCGCAAGCTCTCTGTTTTCACCCTGCGTACGAGCCTGCTGGCACTCTACAATAAAACCACTTGGAATATGTTTTAGACGAACCGCTGTTTCTACTTTGTTTACGTTCTGGCCTCCACTACCCCCACTTCTATAAAAAGCCCATTCCAAATCAGAAGGGTTAACGGTAATTTCGATAGTATCATCAATTAATGGATATACATATACAGAGGCAAAAGAAGTATGCCTTCTGGCATTGCTATCAAATGGTGATATACGAACAAGGCGGTGTACTCCACTTTCTGCTTTTAAAAAACCATAAGCAAATTCACCTTCAAATTGAAGCGTGGCGCTTTTAATACCAGCGCCATCTCCTGCCTGAAAATCTATTTCTGTTACTTTCCATCCCTGCTTTTCGCCATACATACGGTACATACGTAAAAGCATTTCGGCCCAGTCTTGACTTTCTGTGCCACCAGCACCCGGATTAATTTGTAGGATCGCCGTTAATTCATCTTCCGGCTTATTAAGGGTACTCTTAAATTCTGCGTCTTCTATTTGTTGAATGGCAAAAGCGTGCGCCTCTTTGGTTTCCTCTTCTGTGGCATCACCAGCTTTCCAAAAATCAAATAAAATGGCAAAGTCTTCTACACTAGCTTCTACGGCTTTGTAGAGTTTAAGCCAATACTCATTGACTTTTATTTCTTTCATGATGGCTGTAGCACGGGTATTATCATCCCAGAAGCCAGGAGACAATGAAAGTTGTTTGTCGGTATCTACTTTATATGTTCTGTTCTCAACGTCAAAGAAACCTCCTCAAAACCGTCACTCGGTCTCTCATACTCTTAATCTGCTCTTGTGTCATATCAAATCAATTGTTTCAAATTAAAAAAACCATAAGCCTCGTAAGCCGGATTCTGTTTCTAAACCATCATTTATCTAGTTGTGCTATTACTAACACAATCTTGCTGCCTACCCTGGAACCCTTCCAATAAATTGGAATCAAACGAGCCGCTTTCAAAGATTCCTATACATGGCATTACAACACCCAAGGTTTACCCTCCTTTGCTGTTACCAACAAAAGCTGTGAGCTCTTACCTCACATTTT
>CANHCY010000030.1 GCA_947459295.1 Chitinophagaceae bacterium | reverse complement strand
TTTGAGGTCTTTTTTGTTGCGAGGGAAGGGATCGAACCTCCGACCTTCGGGTTATGAGCCCGACGAGCTACCGCTGCTCTACCTCGCGATGTTTGGAGGGCAAAGGTAACGCCAGAAGGCTAGTTCACCAAATATATTTAAACGATTTAAAGCGGCTTTATAGAGGAAGCCCCGCTGGTTTTTGTTTCAAAACGACCAACGGTCCCTTTATACCTGATATCACTAGCTCCAGAAATATTGGCTTTTAGGTATTGATTGATGGTTAATTTAATACTAGAGGCACCAGAAGCAACTACAGCACAATTATCAGTTACAAGCTCCAAAGATTTAATAGAACAAGCACCCGAAATATTAAAATCCGTTTCTGTGGCCGTACCAGATAAACTAACATTGGAAGCGCCGCTCGCTCCTACTTTTAACAAATTAACTTTAACGGCCCCTTTAATATCAGAAGCCCCAGAAGTGCTAATGAGCAAACGATTGCTTGTTATGGCGTCTACAAAAGAGACATTACAAGCACCAGACACGCTTAACTTTTCTAAATTTTTTACAGTGATATAGGCTTTGAGTTTGTTGTTTCTGAGGCTTGACCAACTCCACCCGTTGTAGCGATAACTAATATATAGAACCCCACCCGAAACATTTGTTATAATATAACTTGTACCAGATGCATCACTTTTACTCACAGCCACTGCATCTTCTGTGCCCTGAGAAATATATACATCAAAAGCATTTGTTACATTAATACTAGTAAACCCCGAAAGGTTTCTATTCTCGGCGGCACCATCAAAAACCATTTTTTTAGGAGTTTGAGCACATGCACTAGCAATGGTGATGAATGCAAGAGCCGCAAAAAGCATTTGTTTCTTAAACATCATAGGTATTTTTTCGTAAAACGTAAGTTCCTCTATAAAGTTACAGTTGGTAGCAATAAATTTTACAATTAGTTTTGTGCTAACAATTCCTCGGGGTGCTTGTGGTTTACCACCGGCTGAGAAAATACCCGTAGAACCTGAACAGGGTAATGCCTGCGAAGGGAAGGTGTTCACTTTTTAGTGCCTCCCATAGCTTTCTCCCTGTTCCCATTTGTAAACTTTAAAACAAAAAAGATGAAAAAGTTTTTGGGAACAATGTTATTGGTAACTGCATGTCAAACCATGTTTGCTCAAAGCATACAAAAAGACAGCGTTCAACTCCCCCCTTTAGAAGTAAGGGCCATTAGAGCTTCGGAAAGAGCTCCATTTGCAAAACAAAATTTGACCAAGGCCGAGATCCAAAAAAACAATTTGGGTCCAGACCTTCCGTTCTTACTCAACCAAACACCATCGGTTGTAGTGCAATCTGATGCAGGTAATGGCATTGGCTACACGGGTATTAGAATTAGAGGCACCGATGCGACAAGAATTAATGTTACTATTAATGGTGTGGCATACAACGATGCAGAAAGTATGGGTACTTTTTTAGTGAACTTACCAGATTTTGCTTCATCAGTTAGTAGCATACAAATACAAAGAGGTGTAGGTGGTTCTTCGAACGGGCCAAGTGCTTTTGGTGCTAGCATAAATTTATCTACACATGAATTAAATGAGAAAGCATATTTCAGTACCAGTAATAGCGCCGGTTCTTTTGGAACGTTAAAAAACACCATTCAATTTGGTAGTGGGCTCATCAATAAATATTTTACCATCGATGCAAGAGTAAGTAGCATCAAAAGTGATGGGTATATTGATAGAGCATTTAGCGACCTTCGTTCTTACTATGTGAGCGGCGCCTACATTAGAGGCAAATCAAGCCTTCGCTTTACTACTTTTTCTGGTAAAGAAAAAACATATCAAGCATGGTATGGCGTACCTGCTAGCGAACTTGAAAATAACCGAACCTTTAATCCAGCTGGTTCAGAAAAATCGGGCGACCCCTATAACAATCAAACAGACAATTACACGCAAACGCATTATCAATTATTTTTTAACCATCAATTGGCTAAAAATTTAGACTTACAAGTCACTAATTATTATACCAAGGGTGCTGGTTATTATGAAGAATATAAAGCTGATCAAAGATTATCTAGATATGGTATCCCTACCATTAACGTTGGTACCACAGCACACACTAGATCAGACCTTGTAAGAAGGCGCTGGCTTGACAATGATTTTTATGGACAAAACTTATCTCTACAATACAAAAAAAATGATGAAGAAATTTCTGTGGGTGGCGGATGGAGCACCTATACCGGCAAACATTTTGGAGAAGTTATTTGGGTAGAAAAAGCAAACGCGTTTTCACCAAAAAGATATTACGATTTACCAGCCATAAAAAAAGAAGCCAACTTATATGCAAAATGGCAACATAGCTGGGCAACTAATTTTACCAGTTACATTGATCTTCAGTACAGAAATGTATCACACCGAATGGATGGATTTCACAACAATCCTACCCTACTTATCAATAGAAGTTTTGGATTTTTCAATCCTAAAATTGGATACCAGTACAATAAAAATGGATGGGTACATTATGCGAGTTACGCTATAGGACATAAAGAACCTAACCGTGACGACTTTGAAGTAGGTGCCGCCACACAGCCTAATCCAGAGAGATTACAAGACCTAGAAATTGGACTTGAAAAAAGAAATAAAAAAACTACTTGGAGCGCTAATTTTTACTACATGCGCTATAAAGATCAACTTGTATTAACCGGTAAAATAAATGACGTTGGTGCTTATACCAGAATGAACGTACCTAATTCATATAGACTAGGTATTGAGCTCATGCATACGACCATTCTCACTGAAAAGTTACAGTTGTCAAGTAATCTAACATTCAGCAGAAATAAAATAAAATCATTTACAGAGTTTATTGACAACTACGACACCGGTGGTCAAGACGCCATTACAAGAAACAATACCAATATTGCTTTTTCACCAAACTTTATTGCTGCTTCTACCCTTGCCTACAAACCTACAAAACAGTTCACCCTAGAATTACAATCAAAATGGGTAGGCAAACAATATTTGGACAACAGTTCACTAGAAGAAAGGTCATTAGAAGCATTTGCAAATCAGGACATTAGCGCAAGCTATGAGTTTGCAAAAAAAACTGGCCGTTCTTTTCTATTAACAGCAAGGATTAACAATATCACCAACCAAAAATATGTACCAAACGGCTATAGTTATGCATACGTATATGGTGGCGAAACCATTACAGAAAATGGCTACTACCCAATGGCAACCATTAATTATTTAATTGGAATTACAATAAAATTCTAGCATTTTTCTTTCCAGGCAAGCATGCCACCTGTTACGTTTACCACGTCTGTAAAGCCCATGGTTTCTAGCAGTAAGCATGCTTGCCCACTTCTATTACCACTTCTGCAATAGAAGTATACTTTTTTATCTTTTAGGTCTTCAATTTCGTCAATTTGCATGCTTTGCACATGACCAAGCGGCAATAACAATCCACCAATATTAAATTCGGCGTGCTCATGTGGTTCACGCACATCTACTAAATTAATTTTCTCGCCAGCGTCGAGTATTTCTTTAAGTGCTTCTACGGTAATTGTTTGCATATAGTAATGATTTAATTTTTTATGGATGGAATAGGAATTGAATCTTTAGGAGGTGGTGTAGTGCTTAAATACAAATCGATAAGCTGTCCCTGTCTAATTTTATTAATCAACGGCATTCCTGTTAAAGAATCTAATTTATTTGATAAGTAACCAGGTGTTTGCCTAAACACAAATGAGGCGGAAGAATCTTTAATGGTTTCTACAGACAAAACAGATCCAAGATTAATTCCTTGTAATGAAAGTTGGTTTAATGCTTCTGGATAGGTTAGCCCCACTAAATTTGGAACATCTGTTTCTTCGCCGCCCAAACCAGTTCCAATTACTAAACTAATGGTTGAACCAAGTGGAATTTTTACACCCTGTGCAATAGGCACTCCATTAAACAATTGATCTAAAACTGCATTGCGTGCAAAATCAGGCTTGTATGTAATAGCACCTAATTTGAGTTGCAAACTTTGCAAATATAGTTCTGCACTTTTAAGTGAGAAACCCACAAGCGAAGGCATTTCAACCTGTGGAGGTACCATACGATTAATGGTTAAATAAATGGTTCGTCCAGCTTTTACAATTTCATCCGCTTCTGGTGTCTGTCTGATAACTGCAAGCTTTGCAACACTATCTACATATATAGAATCGAGTATCACCACTTCAAATCCCTCTTTTTCTAATTGCTGCTGTGCGGCAACATAACTCTGCCCTACCACAGAACTTACCTTAGCTGTTTTACCAAATCCAGTCATCCAACCGAGCGATAAAAAAAATACAATGAGCAATAAAAAAAGAAACCCAATACCAATAAGTATGTTTTGCCATAATGGCTTTTTCACTATTTTTTGTATCAGATTTTTCATAAACTATGCATTAAGCGATTCTTCTACAATAGAAGTATAAAAATCTTGAAGGCTCGCGCCCATTGCTTTTACTTGTTGCGGAATAACACTGGCCGCAGACTGGCCAGGCACCGTATTAACTTCCAACATATAAGGTAGGCCTTTCCCCTCGTTGTAAATAAAATCGATACGCACCACACCTCTGCAATTAAGTACTTCATAAACCCTTTTTGCAGCTGCTTCTAATTGAGCGTGCATGGTTTCTGAAATTAAAGCAGGTGTTGTTTCAACACTTTTGCCTTGGTACTTTGCTTCAAAATCAAAAAACTCGTTGGCTGTTTCGATTTCTGTTATAGGCAATACTTGTAATGCACCTTTTGATTTAAATACGCCAATGGTGAATTCTCTTCCACTAATAAATTCTTCTACAAGTACTTGGGTATCTTCTTTAAAAGCTTTTTCAAGTGCAGGCGCCAATGCATCTGCAGTGGTTACTTTACTCATACCAATACTACTTCCCCCATTGTTTGGTTTTACAAAAACAGGTAGTTGTAATTTTTCTAAAATAACAGCAGGCGCTATTGGCGTGTGTTTAAATAAATGCATGGAGTTAGCCACTGATATACCACCAAATGCAGCCACAGCAACCGTGTAACGCTTGTTAAAAGTTAGTGCGGAAGTAGCCGCGTCGCAACTCGTGTATGGTAAACCAAGCATATCAAAGTATCCTTGTAGTTTTCCATCTTCGCCAGGCGTTCCATGAATACATAAGAGCACCACATCAAAATTAATTTTGCTGCCACCATCCGTGATAGAAAAATCATCTCTATTTACTTTTTGAGGCGCAGCATTTTCAGGTGTATACCACCAACCTGTTGGATTGATATCGATTTGAAAAACATCAAATTTACTTCTGTCTAAATTACCATTTACAGTAATGGCACTCTTGTAGCTAATTTGCGCTTCGCCACTTAAACCACCTGTTACCAGTGCTACTTTTTTTTTCATAAACCCTTTTGTATTAAAAGAAAAATTAGAGGTGTAGCTTGTCTTTTTTAGAAAGCAATTCTTCTACGGTTTCTTTGTATAACTCATCAGGTACACAACAATCTACTGGACATACAGCAGCACATTGTGGCTCTTCATGAAAACCTTGACACTCGGTACATTTGTTTGGCGTAATATAATAAGTATCGACACTAATTGGAGAAAGTCTAGCATCTGTTGTAACAGAACTACCATCCATTAATGTAAAGCTTCCTTTAACTGAAGTGCCATCTGCAATGGCCCACTCTACCCCACCTTCATAAATTGCGTTATTTGGACACTCGGGTTCACATGCCCCGCAGTTGATACATTCGTCTGTAATTTTAATAGCCATATTAAATGGTTTTGTTTGGGTTACTGAATTTACATTTGCAGTATCAAAAATACGGCCGACAAATGATTTTACAAGAACGAATTGAAATACTTAACAAATTAAGTGCCTATATGGCCGGAAATGAGCCAGAATGGGCCGCAGCAAAGGAAAGAGCAGCCCGTGAAAACCCCTGGTTTGCCCCCGAATTCATAGAAAAAGCCGTGAATTCGATCACAAATTGCTTTTTAGACCCTCAATTATTATCAGAATGGGCGGCTCAATATGGCGTACCAGCCCAGCAAACAGCCCTCAAAAAAGTGGGCCTCGTGATGGCAGGCAACATTCCACTTGTAGGTTTTCATGACTTTTTATCTGTGTTTATTTCAGGACATACCGCTGTTATTAAGCCCTCTTCTAAAGATGAAATTTTAATAAAACATATTGTCTCTGTACTTATAAAAATGGACCACCGCGTTTCAGATATGGTATTTTTTGCGCCACAACTTTCTGGACTCGATGCCTACATTGCAACTGGAAGCAATAATAGTAGCAGGTATTTTGATTATTATTTTGGAAAATTTCCAAACATTATTAGGCGCAACAGGACATCGGTAGCTATTATTGATGGCACCGAAACAGCCGCCGAGCTTGATTTATTAGCAGATGACATGCAAACTTATTTTGGATTAGGATGTCGTAATGTTACGCAGTTATTTGTGCCGGCTAACTATGATTTTATTCCACTTTTATCGGCCCTTAAAAAATATGAATACTACCTAGATTTTCATAAGTACAAACACAATTATGATTATCATTTGGCGCTTTTAATTATGGGTAACAAATATTATATGAATAATGACTCCCTTGTTTTTACAGAAAATGAAAGCCCATTTTCTCCGGTAAGTCAGGTACATTATCAGTATTACTCCGAGCCACAAGCACTGAGTATTTTAACCCAAAACAATGATATCCAGTGCATTGTAGGGCATGGTTTTATCCCATTTGGAAGCGCCCAAGCTCCTTCTTTAACAGACTATGCCGATGGCGCAGACACACTGGCATTTTTACAGACTTTATAAACACTTAGCGTAAAAAAATTGTTAAATAAGACAGACGGTACACAGACAAATTTGCAGCTTTGTTTATTTGTAACATAAAGGCATGTAATTTGTAGAACCTTTAAAAAATTATAACAATGAATATGAATTTCAAAACAGTGGCCGCGGTGGTAGCCATTAGCGCCACAACTACTATTGTAAGTGTTTGGGGAGTAAGCAAATTCAATGCATACCAACAAGCAGGTATTCAAGCCCCGGGTAAATTACCTTTTAATTATGTGGGATATAATAACACCAATGCGCCCGGCGTTGCTGTAGATTTCACCCCTGCAGCTACAACCGCAGTGCCAGCTGTTGTGCACATCAAAACAAAAACGAAAGAAAAACAACTAAGTGGCGGCGGTTCACGTGGAAGAAATCCTTTTTCCGATTTCTTTGGTGAAGACTTTGGCGATGTATTTGGAGGTGGTCCACGCGTTATGCCTGAACAACGTGCAAGCGGAAGTGGTGTTATTATTACAGAAGACGGATATATTGTGACCAATAACCACGTAATTGATGGTTCAGACGAAATCAATGTCACACTCGGCAATAAAAAATCTTATAAAGCCACGCTGATTGGTGCCGACCCTAGCACCGATATTGCTGTCATTAAAATTGAAGCAAAAGGATTACCCTATTTAATTTATGGCAATAGTGATGAAGCCAAACTTGGTCAATGGGTATTAGCCATTGGATATCCTTTAAGTTTAGACGCTACCGTTACTGCAGGAATTATTAGTGCTAAATCAAGATCAATTGATATCAATAGAAAACAAAGCGACAGACCTGTAGAATCGTTTATTCAAACAGATGCTGCCGTTAATCCAGGTAACAGTGGTGGTGCACTTGTAAATACCACTGGCGAACTCATTGGCATTAACTCTGCAATAGCATCTCCTACTGGTTCTTACGCAGGATACTCCTATGCGATACCGGTTAATATTGTGAAAAAAATAGTGACAGATATTGTTAAATTTGGAACGGTTCAACGCGCCTATATTGGTATTAACTTTTTACCAGAAAATGTTACCGACGAACAAAAACTAGCCTACGAAAAGGAGTTTGGAATTAGCATCAAAGAAGGTGAAGGCGTATTTGTAACAGATGTACCTGCAAATGGAGCAGCTGCGATAGCAGGTTTAAAAAAATATGATATCATCACAAAAATTGATGGCGTAAATATAACATCCGGGCCAGAATTACAGGAACAAGTTGCTAAACGCAAACCAGGAGATAAAGTAGCCATTACCTACAAGCGAGCTGGCAAAGAAAGTACCGTTACCCTTACGTTAAAAAATAAAGTGGGTAATACGGATATCGTTAAAAACACTTCCATCATCGAAAAACTAGGTGGTACATTTGAAAATCTAGATAAAAAAGTAGCAGCAGCCAATGAAGTAGAAGGCGGTGTGGTGGTTAAAAAAGTAGGCGACGGATTACTGAAAAAAAGTAGAATGCAGGACGGCTTTGTAATTATTAGTGTTAATGGTTCTGAAGTAAAAAGCCTTGAAGCATTAAAAGAATTATTAGCGAAAATAAAATCGGGTGTGGTAAGACTCGAAGGCTTCTACCCTGGATTTGAAGGAAGCTACACCTATCCGCTTAACCTTAGCGAGGAATAAGCTGATACACTAGATATTCGCCAGCCTGGAGTTCAAACTTTTCTTTACCAGAAAACGAAAACTGCAAGCCAGAAAATATTTGTTCAAAATTTCCATTAAGTAATGGATGGCTGATTTCAAAAGTCAACCTATTATGTTCCGAAATATTGAGAAGCACCAAAACAATATTGTTTTGGTGCTTTTTTATAAAGCCTATAATGCTATTCGGATAGGGTGTTTGCAGCATTTGAAGTTGACCAAAAACCGCATCATTTTGTGCACGGAGGCTAAAGATTGCCCTATAAAAAGCATGCAGCGCTGGTTTTTGCGGCGGCCATGTTAATTCATCTTTGTCAAAAAATGACAACCGTTTATGATTGGGGATTTCTTGCCCACTATACACAAGAGGCAATCCGCCCCAGGTAGCCGAAAATACAGCCCAAGCTTTGGCTGTTACACCATACTTTTCATACTCTGTTCCATTCCAACTATTTTCGTCATGGTTAGACGTAAAAAACAATTTGCGTGTATTAGCGCCTTCGCTAGCATACATATCTAGTTGATCTAATACGGGTTTTAAATTTGGCTCATGCCTATTGATTGATCCACTAGCATGCATAAATGCCCAAGCATAGGTAGTATCAAAGGCTTCAAAATAACGGGCATCTTCACACTCTGCAAGCCAGTATAAAGGCCTAATGCTATCAAGGGCCCGTCTCGCTTCAATCCAAAAATTTAATGGCACTAAATGTGCCATATCGCATCTAAACCCATCGATATCAAAGGTATTGATCCAGTAACGCATCGCATCAATCATGGCGGTACGCATAGCAGGGTTATTGTAATTTAAATCGATAACATCGGACCATCCATTGCGCTCTGTAAAATTCCCTTGCGCATCTTGGATGTAAAAATCAGGACTCGAAATTGTCCAAACATGATCTTGACCCGTATGATTGGCTACCCAATCAATAATCACTTTCATCCCGAGCGCATGCGCTGCGTTTACAACATTTATAAAATCTTGTTCGGTTCCAAACTCATTGTTAATTGCCGTATAGTCACTACAGGCGTAGTAGCTACCTAAACTACCAAGCCTGCCCTTTACCCCAATGGGTGTTATTGGCATAAACCATAAAACCGTAACGCCCATATCAGCGAGTCTTGGAAGATGCAAGGCAAATGAAGACAATGTCCCCTCCTTGGTATACTGCCTAACATTTACCTCGTACATATTAGCACCGAGCGCCCAAGAAACAGTGTTAAATGGCATGCCTATTTAATTTAGAGAACAGAATAGATAAAAGATAAACGAGCACCGCACCAATCACATTTAACCATAAAAATCCAATACCTACAATGTTATACTTGTCTAATAAAAAACATACAATCACAAATATTTCACCCACAATAGCGGCCCAAAACACAGGGGTGCCACCTACTTTTTTAGCATAAAAGGCGACTAAAAAAATGCCCAAAATAACACCATAAAACAAAGAGCCTAGTACATTAACAGCTTCAATTAAACTACCCATACCCGTTGCAAACTGCGCCGTTAAAATACAAAACACACCCCAGCCCAACGTATACCATTTAGATGTTTTATAGTCTGTAGCAGATTGTGCAAGCGTAGAACCATCAATGGTTTTTGAACGGTACCGCAAATGAAAATCGATAACGGTGCATGATGCAAGTGCATTAAGCGCTGCAGCAATCGAACCCCAAGCGGCTAAAAATATAACAGCAATTAATAGGCCCACAAGACCTACTGGCAAATAGTCCACTACAAATCGTAAAAAGATATAGTTGGTGTCATTTACATCGGCACCAGGCACAGCCTTTGCAATTACATTTTTATAATTTTTTTGTAATGCCGTCAATGAAACAGCACCTTTTTGAATTTTATTTTCTAGTGCGGTATCTGCTTTTTTAGATTGTACAAGCGCTGTATTAAGTTCTAACTGTTTTGCCTGCGCTACCTTAAACTGATCTTGAATTAAAGACAATGAATCTTTATAAGGCGTAGACCAGGCTTTGGTTTCAACAGTTTTATTGAAAAATATGGGAGACTCGTTAAACTGATAAAAGGTGAACAATAAAACCCCCAATAATAAAATTAAAAACTGCATTGGAATTTTAACAACGCCATTTAACAAGAGTCCTAATTTACTTTCACGATCATTTTTTGCAGTAATATACCTGCCCACTTGTGATTGGTCGGTACCAAAATAAGAGAGTGCTAAAAAAAAGCCGCCAATGGTTCCACTAATAATATTATAACGGTCTTTAAAATCAAACCCACTTCCTGAATTGCCTGTTGTAATTACATTTAATTTACCAGACACTTCGCCTACTTTTAAAGCATCCGAGAATCCAAGTCCATCTGGCAGTAAATGCACCAAATAAAAACCCGATACCACCATACCAATAAATATAATCACAAACTGAAGTTGCTGCGTATAAGCAACGGCTTTGGATCCACCACTCACCGTGTAGAGTGTAAGCATCCCTCCCATGGCAATATTGGTCCAATAAATATCCCAACCCAGTAGTGAGGATAAAATTATGGAAGGCGCGTAAATACTAATCCCCGTAGACAATCCACGAGACAACAAAAACAAAAACGATGTAAAAGTTCTCGTTTTTAAATCAAACCGTTGTTCTAAATATTCGTAAGCAGTGAAAATTTTTAATTTACTAAACACTGGCACAAACCATACTACTATTACAATCATTGCTAGTGGTAAGCCAAAATAATATTGTACAAAACGCATACCATCGGTGTAGGCCTGACCTGGTGCTGACAAAAATGTAATAGCACTTGCTTGCGTACCCATAATGCCTAATAACACCAAATACCATGGCATGGAACGGTTACTTAAAAAGTAGCCTTCTAAATTTTTTGTAGCATTACTTTTATACAAACCATAAGAAATAATAAGTATGAACGTAACCACCAAAACAACCCAATCTATAAATGACATATTTTAATGTTTTGGAAGTGCAATTAAGTTGGCTAATAATTTATAAGAGCCAGCAACACCTGCTGGTAATTGTCTAAATAATGCCAAACTAACATATGAAAAATTTCCTTTGCCATACGCACAAGTAATTAATGAACCACTAGATGGCTGTTCGTTTTTGTCATGCATGGATAATGGCGCCTCATAACGAGCGTCTATAGCAGTTGCCTGATAAGTACTTCGTTCCTGAATCCACCCATCAAAATCACGGGCAGTAATTTGATTGGGTGATTGCAAAGCAGGGTGTGCAGGTATCGAAAATACCACTTCTGCATTTTCTTCAGTTACCCTTGACCCGCCACTAATGGTAAACGGATACGGTGCCATAGGAGGCGTTAAACCATTAGTGCCTGTTCGGTTATATTGTACAATTAAATTACCTCCATTTTGTACATATTGTAAAAGTGTTTGATAGCCGTCTTTTAAAAATGCATTTACATTGTAAGCTCTAACACCGGTAACAATCGCATCAAATCCAGCTAGATATTGTGGTGTACAATTAGCTGCTGTAATTTTTTCTACACGGTATCCAAGTTGTACCAGCGCCTCTTCCGTTAAATCGCCAGAACCCGCAATATAGCCCACTTTTGAGCCTTTTACACGAATAGGCTCGTCTACTACTTTAACAATATCTTGCGTGAGGTAATGTGTATTTGGAATGTGGTCGTATACAATTTTTTGTAAGCGCTCATTATAATTTTGCATACCCTTACTATTTGTAACAGCAACAGATGCGGTAATAGCATTAGATGTACTTGTTGGATTATAAATACTTGCAAAAGGAACTCCAATAGTATTCGTTTTTGCATCTTTAAAAACTGAATCTACGGCCTTTTCATAAACCTGCTTGCCCGTTTTTTGATCGAGTAAAGTATAACGAACCGACGCGCCTATTTGCTTTTCCTGATTGGATAAAACAGTCAGTTGCAAGGGCGTGGTTTGATTTTTTTTCCCTTTTTCAGATAAGACATTCGTTAACAGCACATTTGGCTTAACAACAAGCTCATAAGGCGGAATTAAAATAAAAGGTTGTACGCATTCGCCTTTAACAAGGTCTACATATTTATACAATACCGGCCTAGTAATGGTAAATACAACACCTTCGATGTCGCAATTAAATTGTACAGCAATGGCAGGATCATTCCATGCTTTGCCAAGTACATGATAATCATTCACCAAAAACATACCATCCGACTTTTTTGGCTGTTGCAACCAATAAGGTTGAAAATCATTTTTTGCTAGCACCGGAAGCATGTTTACTGCATAATTATAATTTTTATTTTGAATCAATTGCTGACCCACTTGCTTTGAAAAAGATTGACCGGACACCACAATATTTTGAAGTGTAACAACAGCAGTTGATCTATTATTAATGGCGCAGGTAAAACTAATCGAATCACCTTGTACCGCTTTTTCTGAAACAGTATATGCCTCTACAGACAATCCTGCTGCAGCTTCAATAATTTGTTGTAACGCATTTAATTTATGTGCTTTCCAAACAGAGGCCGGAAGCTCTTTTACCGCTTCATAAATTTTTACAAGCGCCGGTAATGATAACGCAGGATGCAAAGGATTGTAAGAAGTAATGGCAGCATCAATAGCACTTGATATACTTGCTGCATTTTGACCAAGCCTAGTCCAATCAGTGCTAACACCATCCAGCAAATTACGTGTGGGCGCCTCTCCTACAATGGTTGTAAAATATTCGATAATTTCTCCTTTACGGCGGGGCCTTCCTTCGCCCTGGCTCTTGTGCATGCTTCTAGCCTCACCGCCGAGTTCGCCATAATTTTTTCCTTCGAGTGCATTGTAAACACCCACATCCATTTTAAATTGATCATTGCTTGTAGTATTCGCACCTCCAAAATTAAACGTATTCCATAACAGCCTTTTTGCCTGCCAAATTGTAACACCATTGGTTAATTGTTCCGGAAATTGATTGGGATCTGCAGCAGCAGTAAACGCCTCTCTAGCAATTTGCGCAGAAGCACTATGGTGTCCATGTCCAGCGCGCGCGTCCGGAGGAAAGCGCGCAATAATAACATCCGGCCTATAATTGCGAATCACCCAAACGGCGTCTGCTAAAACTTTTTGTCGGTCCCAAACTTGTAATGCTTCATCCATGCTCTTACTAAAACCAAATTCGTAAGCACTTGTAAAATATTGTTCTGCGCCATCGATTTCACGCGCGGCTAATAATTCTTTGGTTCGAATCATGCCAAGTTCTATACCCTGTTCTGGTCCAATTAAATTTTGACCACCATCACCTCTTGTCAAACTCAAATAAGCCGTTCGGTACATTTTTTCTTTGGCCAAATAAGGCAACAAACTATTGTTTTCGTCGTCGGGGTGAGCAGCAATGTATAAAACTGATCCCAGCACTTGCAATTTTCTTAAAGATTGTAAAATGGAGGCACTAGGCATCACACCGCCATTATTTTGACTCACTTGCTGCGACCATAAACGATTACTAGAAAACAGCAATACCATTAAAACTACCAGGGTAAAAAAGTATAATTTTTTCATAGCTGTTAAAACGCCTAATTGGACTGTCATTTAAATGATGAACAGTTTGTTAAACAATGCGTGAATGTAACAAAAAATGGCCCAGATTTAACCAAAAATTGAGTAATTTTCAACCATGAAATCAACAATCTTTACGGGCTTCTTATTTTGCCTTTATAGTAGCGTTATGGGGCAATATGAAAATATGATTGTGGGCCCCACAAAATCAGTAAATCCCTATCAATACAGTGTTGTAAAATATGGCACATTTAACAAAGCAAGTGTTACCAGTGCCCACCCCCTTGCAAGTATGGTTGGTGCCGAAATCATGAGGCAAGGTGGCAATGCATTTGATGCAACCATTGCAACACAATTTGCACTAGCAGTTGTATATCCAGGCGCAGGTAATATTGGTGGCGGCGGATTTACACTCGCCAGAAAAAAAGACGGCACCCTCATTGGTATCGATTACAGAGAAGCGGCACCAAATAAAGCAAGTAGAGATATGTATTTAGATGCTGCTGGAAATGCACAAGATGCACTTTCTCAAAATGGTCATTTAGCATCAGGTGTTCCGGGCGCTGTTGCTGGCATTTTTGCAACCTTATCACATGCAAAACTTCCTTTTGAAATGCTTATCCAACCAGCTATTGATTTAGCACGTTACGGATTTGTAATTACCGAAAGAGAAGCCTCGAGCTTAAATGGAACAAAAAAAGATTTTATAAAGTATTCAACGAGGCCTTCTGCATTTGTCAAAGAAACAAAATGGAAAGTTGGAGACACCCTTGTTCAAGTAGAACTTGCGAATACCCTTACGCGTATTCAAAAAAATGGTGCGAAAGGATTTTACGAAGGAGAAACAGCCGCACTTATTGTGGATGAAATGAAAAGAGGTGGCGGTATTATTTCACTTGAAGATTTAAAAAATTATCAAGCAAAAACAAGAACACCCATTGTATTTAATTACAGAGACTACAGTGTAATTAGTTTTGCACCGCCAAGTAGTGGTGGTATTTTAATTGGCCAGATGCTAAAAATGATGGAGCCGTTTAATGTTCAAAAAATGGGGTTTCAAACACCCGAATCAGTACAACTCATGATTGAAGTAGAGCGCCGCGCCTACGCTGATAGAGCTGCACATATTGGAGATCCTGATTTTTACAACGTACCTCAAAACACACTACTTAGCAATGCCTATATAAAAAATAGAATGGTCGATTACAAGCCTGGCGTTGCTGGTTCAAGTGAGCAAACGGTAGCAGGTATTGCACCTACTTCTGAAGAAACAACACATTTTAGTGTAGTAGATCCGGAAGGCAATATGGTAGCAGTTACCACAACACTCAACGGCGGCTACGGAAATAGAACGGTTGTTGGTGGCGCTGGATTTATTTTAAACAATGAGATGGATGATTTTAGTGCAAAGCCAGGTAGCCCCAACATGTATGGCGCCATTGGTGGAGAAGCCAATGCCATTGCACCACAAAAACGAATGCTCAGCTCCATGACCCCAACCTTACTTACAAAAAACAAGAAACCTTACTTGACAGTAGGTACACCAGGAGGCACCACCATTCCTACATCGGTGTTTCAAACCATTGTGAATCTCGTAGATTTTAATATGAGTTTAGAGGAAGCCATTAATAGTCCTAAATTTCATCACCAGTGGCTCCCCGATGATGTAAGTATAGAGAAAACATTTAATCCAAATACCAAAGCCGCTCTAGAAAAAATGGGCTACCGTATCAAAGAAAGAGGAAGTATTGGCAGAACCGAAGGTATCGTTATTGGCCCAACGGGTAAAAGAATTACGGTTGCCGACAAAAGAGGCGATGACGCCGTTGCAGGATACTAATTATTGATACTAGAATAGAACAAACTGAAAAGAAGATTAAAAATAACAAGAAATATTTTACTCGCAATTGTTGCGGGTGTCATATTGTTGCTCCTACTTCTAAACACAAGCCCAGTTCAAAATTACATCGCAAAAAAAATAACCGCCTCTATTTCTAAAAAAATAGGCGCTCAAGTTAGCATCAGAAAAGTAAGTATTTCTCCATTTAATAAACTAAACATCGAAGGTTTACTCATTCGGGACCAAAACAAAGACACCCTATTATTTGCAAACCTTTGTAAAATAAGAATAACCGACTGGTTTTTCTTGAAAAAAAATGCCACCCTCAGTTATGTTGGTATAGAGGATGCCGTTGTAAAAATCAATAGAAAAACAAAAACTTGGAATTACGAATTCATTACAAACTACTTTAAAACCGGCGACACAACTAATAATGCGCGTACCACTCAATACGATATTAAAAAAATAGATTTAAAATCTGTACGGTTTGAACAAAACGACCTGTGGACTGGATCTTATATGAAAGCCGGCGCTTTAAGCTTAGTAGTTGATTGCAAAAAAATAAATTTCGAAACAGGTTTTATTCAATTAGGGACTGTTAGTTTGGATCAACCATCTTTTGTAATGAAAGTGATACCTGCGCTACAACCAGCTAATAACAAAGATACCGCTAATACCAATACTCCAAAAAGCACGAGTCCACTCAACATCAATGCAGATGAAATAAACATCAGCAAAGGATCACTTGTTATTGATAGTGATTTCGAAAAACCATATCAGAATTTCGACGGCACACATCTTAACTTTTCTAGCATCAATGCCTCCATAAAAAATGCATTTGTATCTGATAAAGAAATAAAAGCATTGATTACACTTTCAACAAAAGAGAGATCAGGACTTGTGGTAAAAAAGTTGAACACTGCTTTTAAGTTCAATCAGAACATCATGGAATTTGCCAATTTAGACCTTCAAACCAATAGGTCACGCATTGGCAATTACTACGCTATGAAGTTTACAAATTTTGATAAAGACTTCAGTAAATACATCTCAAATGTTATCATGGTAGCGAATATTAAAGAATCGGTGGTTCACACAGATGATATCGCTTTTTTTGCCCCTGCCATGAGTATGTTTAAAACAAAAGTCCAGTTATCCGGACTTTACAATGGAACCGTTGATGATTTTACAGTTAATAAACTACAACTAAGAACAGGTAGCAATAGTGTTTTAACAGGTGTTTTTTCTATGAAAGGTTTACCAGAAATAGAAAAAACTCAAATCACGCTACAAAATGGCTTTGCTCAAAGTAACTACAAAGACCTAGCGCAGTTTATTCCTTCAATACAAAATATTCAAAGTCCTAGTTTTGCTTCTCTAGGTACTATCTTATACAGAGGGAATTTTAACGGTACCGCTTTTGACTTTGTTACTAAAGGCGTTTTTAGCACGGCACTGGGTGGCATTACCACAGATATCAACTTAAAACTACCCCTCAAAGGAGAAGCCAGCTACAAGGGAAAACTGGAAACTGTCGCATTTAATTTGGGTAAATTCACAAGCAATAGTGATTTAGGTACCATCGATTTTAAAGGAAGTATCGAGGGCA
The DNA here is from genome assembly GCA_947459295.1 of Chitinophagaceae bacterium. GTDB lineage: Bacteria > Bacteroidota > Bacteroidia > Chitinophagales > Chitinophagaceae > Sediminibacterium. The sequence goes on along the minus strand of CANHCY010000030.1, from coordinate 6,941 downwards.
GTAGCTTTGATATAGAAAAATTAAAAACGAGTATTAGTGGAGACATAAGATCCATTCAATATAAAAACTACGATTATAAAAGTATTGTAACGAATGGTACTTTTCAGAAAAAATATTTCAATGGCGACATTATTATTAATGATCCTAATTTAAATTTTACCAGCTCTCTAGAAATTAATTTCAACCAAAAAGTACCCGCTTTTAATATTGTAGGTGATCTAGCCTATTCCAATTTAAAAGCCCTTAAAATATATCCAAAGTTTCTCGAAGTAACAGGCCTATTAGATGCCAACTTTACGGGAAGCAACCTAGACAACTTTATAGGTAATGCTAAATTTTTAAACGCAAATATTAATGATTCAACAACCAAGTTAAATTTTGACTCACTAGCGATTCAGTCTTCTCAAGTAGGAAATGAAAAAAACATTACACTAAAAAGTAACGACTTTAGTGCAAGTATCAACGGTCAATTTAATGTAGCCGACTTGCCAAAAAGTATTCAATCTTTTTTACACCACTACTACCCTAATTATATTGAAGCACCAGGTAAGCTTAGCGCAGACCAAAACTTTACCATTAAAGCAAACGGGAATTATATAGACCCCTATGTAAGTTTATACAATAAAAACTGGAGTGGATTTAACGACCTTTCATTTGAAGGAAAAATAAATACGAATACGTATCAATTAACTGCAGTAGCAAATATTCCATACGGTAAAATTAATGACTACGCAATCACTGGCGCTAGCATAAAAGCCAAGGGTGACATAAACAACCTTGCCTTAATAAGCAATATTGATAATTTTGGAATTGGAGATAGCATCCATTTTCCAAACTCTATCATTTCCATAAATTCAAAAAATGACAAATCCATTGTTCAAATAAAAACAAGCGCATCTAGCAACTTAAATGACGCCAACTTAGAAGCAGAAGTATATACGCTACAAGACGGACTTCGTATTGGATGGAAGCCATCAAATTTTACCCTGAATAATAAAAAATGGACGCTAGAAAAAGAAGGAGAATTGGTGTTACGCAAAAACTTTGTGCATGCTAGTAATGTGAAATTTGTGCAAGGAACCCAAGAAATATTAATTCAAACAGAAGAAGAAGACGGCGGCAATACCAATCAATTAAATATTAAGCTCAATAATATTGTCATTGGAGATATTACAAACCTCGTCATTCAACAACCACGTTTTGAAGGCATCGCCAATGGAAATATCACATTGAAAAACATTTTCAATGACTTAAAAGCAGATGCTAGGATCAATACCAGCCAGTTAAGGGTAGATAATGACTCGGTAGGTCTCGTAAATATTTCAGCAGGGTACGATGCAAAAACCGGTAATCTTCCTTTTTTAGTGGTATCTGATAATAAAGATTATAAAATACGTGCAAATGGTTTTTACAATATTGCAGATAGCGCCGAGCAACCGCTGTTCACTAACATTGAATTAAATGATACTCGAATTAATTTTGTGGAACAGTTTTTGACGGGTATTTTTTCCGAAGTAGATGGCAAAGCAACTGGTCAATTAAGTATTCAAGGCAAACCAACAAGTCCAACTCTTTTGGGAGAAGTACTTGTGAAAAATGCAACCTTAAAAGTAGATTACACACAGGTAAATTATCAACTTGACAGCTTACGGGTTAAATTTTTAGAAGACGGCATAGACTTTGGGAAGTTTACGGTGCGGGACAAGTATAACAACAAAGCAAATGGCTCCGGTAAATTATATGAAAAGCAGTTTGAAAATATGGCTTTTGATTTTGATGTTACCACCAACAATTTACTGCTCATAGATACCAAGGCAAAAGACAATCCACTTTTTTATGGTAAAGCACTTGGTAAAGCAAACTTTAGTTTTAAAGGACCATCCACAAATGCAAAAATTACACTTGTAGCAGAATCTACAGACAGTTCTCATATTGTACTGCCTAACGCAGTATCTAAAGAATCTGCAAGTGCCGATTTTATTACCTACAAAAAATATGGTACCGAAATACAAACCGAAAACAAAACATCAAATTTTAATTTACTCGTAGACCTAGACTTAACGGCAAATAATAAAGCAGAAATAGATGTGATACTAGATGACGTTTCTGGCGATATTATTAAAGCAAATGGAAGCGGAAGGCTAAAAATTAGATCTGGCACCACAGAACCCCTTACCATAAGAGGCCGTTACAATATAGATAAAGGAAATTATGATTTTAGTTTTCAATCACTTATCAAAAAACCGTTTGAACTAATTCCAAACAAAGGAAATTATATCGAATGGACCGGCGACCCTAATAAAGCCAATATCAAAATTGATGCACAGTATACCGCAGAACAAGTAGCGCTCTATGATCTTGTAGGCAACCTAAATATGAGTGGCGCTGTTAAAGGATATCGTGGACCGGTATATGTAGTTGCTCAATTGAGGGATAAATTAACAAAGCCTACAATCAGTTTTAAACTAGATTTTCCGCAAGGGAGTCCTATCAAAACTGACAACGAACTGGTACAATATTTAACGAGACTTGAACAAGATGACAATGAAATTTTAAAGCAGGTTTCATTTTTAATTGTTTTCAATTCCTTTGCCCCACCCACCATTGGAAATGGTGGAAATGGAAATGCCAATGCTATGTTTGCTACCATTGGCGTAAACACGCTTTCGCAAATCCTTACCAAGGAAATCAATAAAATGTTCTCCAATATGCTTTATAAGCTAACTGGTGACAAAAGCTTACGCTTTGACGTTGGAACTTCTTTATATAGCAATTCCGAGCTTTTAGGAGCCGCCTCCGGCATCAATAGCAATGTTGCAAGTGCAGGTATTAATAGATCGAGGGTCAATTTTAAAGTAGGTAAGAGCTTTTTCGAAGATAAAATTGTTGTGACCTTTGGTGGTGATTTAGATTTTAATTTAAGCAACTCTTCCAGCGTTAAAAACGGAAACTTGCAATGGCTCCCCGATTTAAACATAGAATTTATACTTACACAGGATCGTAAATTAAGGGCTATTTTATTCAATAAAAACAGCCTTGACATAAGTGGCTCCAGCTTTGGTAGACGCAACCGTTTTGGTGCAAGTATTTCTTACAGAAGAGATTTTGAAAGACTATTTTAAAGCACTTACAATAGAGACTTCAGAACTTTAGTGCAACCATGGAGCCTATACACTAAAAAATAACGGACTACAAAACCACCTCTAATTTGATTGATTCTTATGGGTGCGTCGATCGATTTAAACGATGACCCATACGCGGCTTCAACGTTAAATGGAACATTAGAAGGTACAATACAATAAGCGTCTGAGCCAATTCGTAAAGCAGGACGCTCTTTATTTAACCAAGCAAATTTATGTATGTCCTGAAGTGGCCCAACGCCCATTAAAGGAAGTCCGGTGGTGCGGGCCGTATAAAATTCGAGATGACCAGCTGGAAACCATTTGCCTACAATAATCGAAGGCGCCTCAGACATTATATGATTTGCTTGATCCTTAGCAGCTACGTTTTTAAATGCGGCACTAAAATTTTTCCATCCAGACAAATCAAGTGTTGGACAATACTCGCCTAAATTACTTGATTGTTGACTGCCAAAATTACCTGGATATTTTTGAACAATAATTACGAGTGCTAGTAAAATCGTAAACACAAATCCCAGCGAAGTACGCAACAAATAAACTGTCCAACTTTGTTTTTGCTGATCGATATAAATACCGGCAAGTATGATCAAAGGAATAAATGCAGGACCAGACCAGTGTGGAAGCGTAGGGTTAAAAAGTGCTACCATCCAAAATATTAATATAAGCGGGACGCTCATCCATAACAACCAACAACCACTATTTTTTTGTTGAAATAAAATTTTCTTAAACGATACAATAGCGGATATCATCAAAATATAAACGAATGGATTTTGATATAAAACCTCTCCTACTATTTCTGTTGTTAAACTAGTAACATCAATGCCTGTATGGGTTACACGCTCCGAATGAAAACGATAAGTGATAAAATCATAGATGACATTCCAGTATACAATGGGTACTATGCAAAGTAGCGTAATACATACTGCTACCATAAAAGGCAACGAAAATATTTTCTTGTAATTTGTAAATAACAGATAAGCACCAAACCCAGCCCATAAAAATAACCCGTGCACTTTTGAGAGTGTTGCAAGCCCAATCAATAAACCAAGTAGCATCCAATATCCTATTTGCTTTTCTTTATTTGTAAATAGAAGTAGTGACATTACATACAACGCCGCCGTCCAAAAAATGAGCTGCGCACTATCCGGCAAAATAAAAAAACCAGCAATAAAACCAGTATATACGCCTGCTTGATACAAGACCGCTGCATACCACCCAGCCCTTTCACTTGATAACACCGAAGTTGTTTTAAAAACAAAATAACAACCCATACTAGCCGAAACAATAGCACCCAACCGCATACTCAGCTCAGATATCCAGTGCATGTTTAATGTAAATACACGGATTAAAAAACCAACAAGTGGCGGATGGTCGAAATGATTAAAATCGAGTTGTAATGCGTAAGTCCAGTAGTAAACTTCGTCATTTCCAAGTTCCAAAAAAGGAGCAGCAATCATTTTGATGCATGCAGCAAAAAAAATGAGCCCGAATACTTTTTGGGAATAGGACTTAAACATATGGATAAAAAATTAAGCGCCTTTTTTTACAAACCACTCAACCGCTAATTGATAACCCTGCAACCCCAGTCCAACAATAGAACCAGTTGCCTTTGCAGATACGTGCGATATTTTCCTGAAATCTTCTCTAGCATGCACGTTGCTGATATGGACTTCAATGACAGGCGTTGTTATTGCAGCTACGGCATCTCCTATCGCAACAGATGTATGGGTATAGCCGCCTGGATTAAAAATAATGCCAGTAGCCGTAAAACCTACACGTTGTAATTCATTGATAAGTTCACCTTCTATATTGGATTGAAAATATTCGAATTCAATATTTGGATACTGCGCCACCAAATTATTAAAGCAATCATCAAAACTTGCAGTGCCATAAACATCTGGCTCTCGTTTGCCCAACAAATTTAAATTGGGCCCATTGATGATCGCTATTTTCATAACTAAGCCTTTGCTTTAATTAAATCAATAAAGTTGTCAAACAAATAACGGCTATCATGCGGGCCTGGTGTACTTTCGGGATGGTATTGCACACTAAATGCAGGCTTGTTTTTTAAACGAATACCTTCAATAGAATTATCATTTAAATTAACGTGCGTTACTTCTACGTTTGGATGATTTTTTACAGCTTCAGGATCTACACCAAATCCATGATTTTGTGTTGTGATTTCACACTGACCCGTAATAATATTTTTTACTGGATGGTTAAGCCCTCTATGTCCGTGGTGCATTTTAAATGTTGGAATATCATTTGCAAGCGCCAGTAACTGATGACCTAAACAAATACCAAATACTGGTTTTTGTTCTTCTAAAACCGCTTTAAGCGTTGCAATCGCGTAATCCATAGAAGCAGGATCGCCAGGACCATTTGAAATGAAATATCCAGCAGGATTAAATTCTTTTAAACGGCTCAATGGTGTTTTTGCAGGATGCACTCTAACATGCGCACCTCTATCCACTAAACATTGTAAAATATGTTTTTTAACACCAAAATCTAAAACAGCTACTTTGATTGCAGAAGCCGTATCGCCCATTTCATATTCTGAAGTAGTGCTTACCGTACTTGCAAGTTCTAGGCCATCCATGCTAGGCACGGCTGCTAATTTTTGTTGTAATGATGCTATATCTAAATCCTCTGAAGAAATAATACAGTTCATGGCACCCTTTTCTCTGATATGCGCAACAAGTGCACGCGTATCTAAATTATCGATGGCGACTAAATTGTTATTAACGAGGTAGGTATTTAAATCACCATCTGCAAGTAACCTGCTAAACTGCTCTTCTAAATTACGCGCAATTAAGCCTCTAATTTTTACCGTGCTACTTTCTACGTCTGTATCTTTTACACCATAATTCCCAATATGAACATTGTTCATGATAAGCACCTGACCCGTGTAACTTGGATCCGTAAAAACCTCTTGATAACCCGTCATGCCGGTATTAAAACAAATTTCTCCAGTTGTGGTCCCTATTTTACCAAATGCATAACCATGAAATATGTGTCCGTCAGCGAGAATCAGAATTGCGGGCTTTTTGGCTTGAAGCGTCATTGTAATGCTAGTTTTCGATTTGTTTGATGGTACAAAAAAAGTTCAATTCTCTTGTATCTCCTTATTTTTTTTTACACATAAAAAAAGGCAAGACTAAAGCCTTGCCTTTTATATCATATTACCGTTTCAAATTATTCAGCTGCTTTATCAGTTGAAGAATCTGCGGCTGGTTCTACTGCTGCATCTACTGCAGGCGTTTCAGCTACCACTTCTGCTTCAGCAACTTCAGCTTTTTTGCTGGTTGCACGGCTACGACGTGTTTTTTTAGCTGGTTCAGAAGCTGCATTTACTGAATTACCATAGATTTCATTGAAATCTACTAGTTCAATCATTGCTTTTTCTGCATTATCCCCAGGACGAATGCCCAATTTAAGGATACGCGTATAACCACCCGGACGACCTGCTACTTTAGGACCTACTACTGTAAATAGTTCTTTTACAGCTTCTTTGTCTTGTAAGTAACTGAAAACAACTCTATGCTGGTGCATGATTGTTTCTTTGTTATCGCTCTTTTTAGTTTTAGTAATTAACGGCTCTACGTATGTTCTTAAAGCTTTAGCTTTTGCTAAAGTAGTAACGATACGCTTATGCGTAATTAACTGGCTAGCCAAGTTGGCTAACAATGCTTCCCTATGTGCTTTTTTACGGCCTAGGTTGTTGATTTTGTCTCCGTGACGCATGACTTTTGTTTTTAATCCTTACACCGTGTCAGGAATTGTAAGGCGTGAATAATGGGC
>CANHCY010000029.1 GCA_947459295.1 Chitinophagaceae bacterium | reverse complement strand
CTGCAAGACTGATATCCGCTACTTTGTGTTTTAAACTAAAGTCGATAGAAGAAAGTGATGACATAATTACTTATTTAGATTATTTATGAAGTGCAAAGGTATATTTATAGTATTTAATACTAAAATTATATTTATAAATAGAATAAAAGTATATATTTGTTATATAAATCAGCATAAACACTCATTTTATGGTACAAAAAAGCATACAAAAAGAGGAATCCACTATTGCAAGTGGTTTAGACAGTAAAGACCTCGCTATTTTAAGGCTATTACAAGCAAACGCAAGGGTAACAGTTAAAGAAATAGCTGATAAAGTGGGGTTAAGTACCACGCCGGTGCATGAGCGTATCAAAAGGCTAGAAGAGGATGGCGTGATTACGCAGTATGCAACACTTGTAAACCCGCATAAAGTTAAAAAGGGATTAACCGTTATTTGTTATGTGTCGCTAAAACAACACAACAAAAATGCAGGTGCTAGGTTTATCAAAAGCATATTAGAGATGCATGAAGTAATTGAGTGTTACAATATTTCTGGTGAATTTGATTTTATGCTAAAAGTAGTTGCAGAAAATATGGACGACTACTATAATTTCCACGTGAATAAACTAAGTGAAGCAGATAATATAGGTCATGTACAAAGTGTTTTTGTAATGGGGATTATTAAGCAAACACACGTGCTTGTATACTAGTTGGTAAAAGCAAGTTCCATGATATAATCATCCATAACATAGCCGCCCCCAATTTCTAAAATTGAGGCTTCCCTTACAATAAATCCGTGCTTACTATAAAAATGCTGGGCATTGTTTTGCTTGTTTACTTGTAAAAACAAACAGCTTGCTGCTTGGGATTTTGCGTATTCAATAGATTTTTGTAACAATGCTTTTCCTCCCCCTGTTTTTTGCGCTGTAGGTAAAACATATAATTTGTTGAGCTTACAGGTATTGTCTTCTTCTTTTGATACAGATGCAAATCCAATGGGTGTCGAATTAAGTTCAGCTATATAAAACTGGTGTCCATTATTTATTTGCGCTAGTAAAGATGAATCGCTGTACATCATGTCTAGCATATAGTCTAGCTGCGCTTTACTAATGTAAGATCCATAAGCCACCGGCCAAGTGATTGTTGCGATTTCTCTAATTATTGCAATGTCTTTAACACCAGCTTCTCTAATATGTAAAGTGGTAGACATTATTTGATTTGTATAGTTTTTGATTTTTTGCGCTTGGCTAATTGCTTGGTTGCCCAGTGGCAAATAAGTGCTGAGCTGCTGCCCACAAGCGCGCCCATGATCACATCGGAAGGGTAGTGCTGTCCCAAATAAATTCGGGAGTATCCTACTCCGGCACTCCATGCTAAAGCAGGAACTGCTATATACCATTTTTTAGTTGTGATAGCAAGGGATGTTGCTGTTGCAAATGCAGATGATGTATGCCCCGATGGAAACGCATAATCAGATTCTATTTTATCTGGAAATATTCCCGTGTAGGTATTATATGGTCTATCTCTTTTTACGACGTTTTTTAATAGCGTAGTAGTGGCTGTGTTTAACAAAATGGCAGCAGCTGTATAAGCGGCTTTTTGCTTTAAATCTTTGTTGTCATGAACAAGTCCTGCTACAAAATAACCAACAGGCACACCAACACTAATGTATTTTGATGTATTAGACAAGCTTGTCCAAATAGCATTATTTGGATTGTCCGGATTGATGCGTCTTAAGGTGTTAACCTCACTACTTAATTGTGCCTGCAAAGTATTTGCAACAAATAATAAAAATAAGGCCGCTAGTAAAAATAGTTTACGGATCATACCACTTGTGAAATTATAATGATTGTAAACTTTCTTCGATAGTTGCAATTCTAGCAATAGCATCGGCTTGTTTTTGTTGCTCTAATGCTACCACTTCAGGTTTTGCATTTTGCACAAAACGTTCATTGCTTAATTTTTTAGTTACACTTTCTAAAAAGCCTTTTTGATAAGCCAAGTCAGCTAATAATGTTGCCTTTAAAGCAGTGGCATCAAGCTCAATACTGGTGCCAATAAAAAACTTGTCTTTTTCTACCGCTACAACAATTGTGTTATCTACACTGCTATTGGTGTATTCTATACTTGTTGCATTTACTTGTTTGCACAAAATAGACTCAATGGCTTTGTAGGTGTCGGTGTTAGCTGTTTGAATATGAAGCGTGATGGTATCTTTTGGCTTTAATTGATTTTTATTTCTCGCATCACGAAGGGCAGATATTACTTGTTTTAATAGTTCGCCACCTGCTACAATACTATTGTTAGGACTTGCAAAAGTTGGAGCTATTTTATTACAAAGATCATCTGATTGCGCACTTGCCAAATGATAAATTTCTTCAGTAATAAATGGCATAAATGGATGTAGCATGTGCATCATCTCATTTAAGTAGCCAACTGTTTTTTCGTATACTTCTTTTGAAATTGGTTGCTCAAAACCTGGTTTAATCCATTCTAAATACCAGCTACAATAATCATCCCAAATTAGTGAGTAAATGGTTTTAAGCGCTTCCGATAATTTAAACCCGTTGAGTAAAACGTCTACTTCTTGTTGTACTTGAGATAGTCTATTTTCAAACCAGTCCATTGCAAATTTTTCATTTTTTGCATCTACATGGGCGTCCATTCTATTGCCCCAGCCCTGTATGAGTTTAAGTACGTTCCAAAGCTTATTGTTAAAGTTGCGCCCTTGTTCCAGTGCTGATTCGTCAAATAATATATCATTACCTGCTGGTGAGGCAATCATAATACCAAACCTTACAGCATCTGCACCGTAAACATCTATAAGTCCTAACAAGTCTGGTGAATTACCTAGGCTCTTACTCATTTTTCGGCCTTGCTTATCTCTCACAATACCTGTAAAGTATACATGTTCAAAAGGTTTTTGATCCATGTATTCATGACCCGCCATAATCATACGCGCTACCCAAAAAAATATGATTTCAGGAGCCGTAACAAGTGTTTGCGTAGGATAGTAATATTTGATTTCTTCATTGCCCGGATTAGACAAGCCTTTAAATACTTCAAAAGGCCATAACCAACTTGAAAACCAGGTATCAAGGCAATCTTCATCTTGTTTAATATCTGAAAGGGTAAGACCCGCGTTATTTTCTTGTAAGATAGCAAGTGCATCATTTGCATTGGCGGCAACAGCAACGCTTCCATCAGGTGCATACCAAGCAGGGATACGGTGACCCCACCAAAGTTGTCTACTAATACACCAATCTTTAATATTTTCCATCCAGTGGCGGTATAAGTTTTTAAACTTAGCAGGATGAAACTGAATGGCTTCTTCCATAACGGATTGTAATGCAGGCGTAGCAATATCTTTCATACTTACCCACCACTGCAAACTAAGCCTAGGCTCTACCATGGCATCTGTTCTTTCTGAAAAACCTACTTGGTTGGTGTAGGCTTCTACTTTATCTAAAAGTCCTGCTTCGGATAAAACCGCCTCCATTTTTTTACGCACATCAAGCCTGTCTTCACCAATAAAAAATTGTGCTGCTTCAGACATGGTACCATCATCATTGAGGGTATCAATAACTTCTAAATTATATTTTTGACCTAATTGATAATCGTTGATGTCGTGTGCTGGCGTCACTTTTAAAGCACCTGTTCCAAAATCAAGAGTTACATACTCATCGGTAATAATAGGAACACTTCTGTTAATTAAAGGAACAAAAACAAATTTTCCGTGTAAGTGCTTGTAGCGCTCATCTAATGGATTTACGCATACAGCAGTATCACCAAAAATGGTTTCTGGTCTTACAGTTGCAACAGTTACAAAATCATTACTGCCTTCGATGGCATATTTAATATGGTATAATTTACTTTGAACTTCTTTGTAAATAACTTCTTCGTCAGAGAGGGCCGTTTTTGCTTTAACATCCCAATTAATCATTCTTTTACCTCTGTAAATATGTCCCTTTTTATGAAGGTCTAAAAACACTTGAATGACAGATTTGTAATAATCTGGATCCATGGTAAAAGCAGTACGATCCCAGTCTAAACTACAGCCCATTTTTTTAAGCTGTTGTAAAATAATGCCACCATATTTTTCTTTCCATTCCCAGGCATATCCCAAAAATTCATCTCTGGATAAACTTGATTTGGTAATACCACGCTCTCTTAGCATGGCCACTACTTTAGCCTCTGTTGCAATAGAAGCGTGGTCGGTTCCAGGCACCCAGCAGGCATTTTTACCCTGCATCCGAGCACGTCTAATTAAGATGTCTTGAATGGTATTGTTAAGGCAATGGCCCATGTGTAAAACGCCGGTAACATTGGGTGGGGGCATTACAATTGTATATGCCTCACGACTATCTGGGGTGCTTTTAAAATAACCCTTTGATAGCCAATGTTGGTACCATCTCGCCTCCGTTTCATTTGGGACATAATTCTTACTCAATTCCATGCTCAAAACTTTGTTGCGAAAGTACAAAAAATGGGGGTGTTTTTTTTTATTTGTATCGGACTTGTAAAAAAGCGAATTTGGGCCCTTAAATCAGTGTTTTGAAATTTGCAGTAGTTGATATAGAAACCACAGGTGGATTCCCGTCGCAACATGGGATAACCGAGATAGCCATTGTATTACATGATGGTGACCAGATAGAGGGTGTCTATGAAACGCTCATTAATCCACACCAGCCCATTCCTCCATTTATAGCCAATATGACCGGAATTAGCAATCAAATGGTTGCAGCGGCGCCTTCTTTTGATAAAGTAGCGGCCAATATCTTTAATTTATTGGAAAACAGGGTTTTTGTTGCTCATAACGTCAATTTTGACTATTCTTTTGTGCATTATCATTTACAAGTAGCTGGTTATCAGTTAGAAGTACCAAAATTATGCACCATTAGACTTAGTAGAAAGGCATTCCCAGGCCATAAAAAGTACGGTTTGGGTCATTTATGTCGTACGCTAGATATTCAAATTGAAAATAGGCATAGGGCTGGGGGTGATGCAAAAGCAACTGCGCAAATTTTGGATCTCGTGATTCAGAACAATGGAAAAACACTCATTTCCGAATTGATCAAACGACATTAATTAATTTAAAAATTTCAAGTGTATTTATGGGTTCTTTTGCTCCAATTATTGCCTCACAATTAAATATTAAGGTTACACAGGTTCAAGCAGTTTTAGATTTGTTTAGTGAGGCGGCAACCATTCCTTTTATTGCCCGTTACCGTAAAGACAAAACAGGTGGTTTAGATGAAGTTCAAATTCAACAAATTGAGGAAGCCTCTAAATTTTTAAAAACATTTACAGAACGAAAAGAGTTTATAGAAAAAGCGATTGCAGAACAGGGTAAAATGACCGACGAACTGCAAAAAAAGTTAGACAACGCTACTACACTAGCTGCGCTCGAAGATATTTACTTGCCGTACAAACCCAAGCGCAAGACAAAAGCTCAAACGGCTAAAGAAAATGGATTAGAGCCACTGGCAACGCTTATGTTAGCTCAAGGAAATGAAGACGTTGAACAAACAGCGGCGGGGTATTTCAATGAAAAAATTACGACTACAGAGGAAGCGCTTTCAGGAGCAAGGGATATTATTGCTGAGCTTATAAATGAAAATGATGTAGTGCGCGCTAAAATGCGCTCACTCTTTGAACAAACAGCATGTATTCAAACTAAAGTATTAGCTGATAAAGAAACAGAAGGCATCAAGTACAAAGATTATTTTGATTTTTCTGAACCCATTCATAAAATACCATCGCATAGAACCATGGCCATACTCCGTGGATTTTTAGAAGGGGTATTGCGCATGAGTATTGCACCCAATGAGGAGGATGCGTTAGCACTTGTAGAGTCTATTTATTTACAAGACTTAAGCCCTTGGCGAGAGCATGTGAAAAAATCGGTTAAAGACGCTTACCGCAGACTTTTACAACCGAGTTTAGAAACAGAATATAGAACTTCATTAAAGCAAAAAGCAGATGAAGAAGCGATCAATGTTTTTGCAGAAAATTTACGTCAGCTTTTATTAAGCGCACCCCTCGGCAGTAAAAAAATACTTGCCATTGATCCTGGTTACAGAACGGGTTGTAAAGTAGTTTGCCTCGATGAAAAAGGCATGCTTCAGCAAACCGAACTTATTTTTATTCATGAAAATAATCGACTCGACGGGAGCGAACACATCATTAGGAGTTTGGTAAAAAGTTATGGGGTAGAAGCCTTTGCCATTGGTGATGGAACAGCTGGTAGAGAAACAGAAATATTTATTCAAAAATTACAACTGGGACTTCCTATTTATCTCGTAAATGAAGACGGTGCTTCTGTGTATTCGGCATCGGAAACTGCAAGAGAAGAATTTCCGGACAAAGATGTTACCGTTAGAGGTTCGGTAAGTATTGGTAGACGCCTGATGGATCCACTTGCGGAGCTGGTGAAAATTGACCCTAAAAGCTTAGGGGTAGGACAGTACCAGCATGATGTAAATCAGTTTAGATTAAAAGAAAGACTCGATCAAACTGTTATTAGTTGTGTTAACCAAGTAGGGGTTAATTTAAATACAGCGAGCAAACATTTATTAAAATATGTGAGTGGTGTTACTGGCCCAGTTGCCGAAAATATTATCAATTACAGAACAGAAATTGGAGGTTTTACTAGTAGGGAACAATTAAAAAAAGTACCAAGGCTAGGTGATAAAGCGTATGAACAATGTGCTGGATTTTTGCGCATTGTAGAGGCGGAAAATCCTTTAGACGCAAGTGCGGTGCACCCAGAAGCATATTCTATCGTTGCCTCTATAGCTAAGGATGCCAATATTGCCATTGCAGATTTAATTGGTAATACATCTGTGATTGGATCTGTTGACGTTAAAAAATATATTTCTGAAACCTTTGGTGAACATACCATCAAGGATATTTTAAATGAATTAAAAAAACCAGGACTCGATCCACGTAAAGAAATCGAGCAATTTAGTTTTGCTAATATTTATAAAATTGAAGACGTTCAAGTGGGCATGGTAGTTCCAGGACAGGTTACCAATATTACCCGTTTCGGCGCCTTTGTTGATATTGGTGTAAAGCAAGACGGTCTTGTGCATGTGAGTGAAATTGCACACCAATACATTACCGATCCTTCCGAGTTTTTAAAACTGGGTCAAAAAGTTCAGGTAAAAGTGACGGAAATAGACGTCGCGCGAAAACGTATTGCCTTGTCTATCAAGCAAACTGAAAATGCACCTGCTAAATCAGCCTCTAATAGGCCCATAACTCCTAAACCTGCTCCCGATGAGGACTTGTCTTCACTCAGTGTTAACGACGCGCTTCAAGCGCTTAAAAAACGTTTTGGCAAATAGTAAATTCTTATATTTAACATCGAAATCATTAAAATTCACCCTATGCAAAAAATCTATCTTTTATGTAGCGGACTTTTTTTATTTGTTTTTGCGCAAGCGCAAAAAACAAAAGATAGTACCGTATATGCGAATTTTAAAGACCTTCCTTTAAAGGCAGAACGAACCATAAACTTTGATACCAAAGAAGGAACGTTTATGAGTTTGGATATTTCACCGGATGGCAAAACCATTGCTTTTGATATGATGGGAGATATTTATACCGTTCCAATGGATGGTGGTAAGGCAAAACAAATTACAAAAGGACTAGCTTTTGATGCACACCCAAGGTTTAGCCCCGATGGAAAAAAATTACTCTTTACCAGTGATAGAAGTGGTGCCGATAATATTTGGATACTTGACTTTGAAAAGCAGGATACCATTCAGTTGACAAAAACAAATGTGGATGATTATGTAAATGCGATTTGGACACCAGATGGTAAATATATTGTTGCTGCAAAGGGTAGAAGAACACCACGCTTATGGATGTACAATGTAGATGGCGGTGGTGGTATTCAAATCAATGATCAACCCGGCAATTTAAAAACCATTGATCCAAATTTTAGTGCTGATGGTAAACTTATTTATTATAGCCAGCGTAATGGTTCTTGGAATTACAATGCCTTGCTTCCGCAATATCAAATTGGTGTTTACAATAGAGATAAAGGAGAGTATAATACGGTTACTTCAAGATATGGATCTGCATTTACGCCAACCTTAAGTAAAGATGGAAAATGGATTGTGTATGGTTCGCGCTACCAAGATAAAACAGGTCTTGTTTTACGCAACCTTTTAAATGGGGAAGAAAAATGGTTGGCATATCCTGTGCAAAGAGATGATCAAGAAAGTATTGCGCCACTTGGTGTGTTACCTGGTATGACATTTACACCAGATTCGAAATATTTGTTAGCGAGTTATGGTGGTAAAATTTGGAAATTATCGGTGGCAACAGAAGCGCCTTCAGAAATTGCTTTTGAAGCTAATGTAAATTTAGAATTAGGCCCAAGACTATATTTTAATTATCCAGTTAAAGACACAGCCTATGCCCTCGGCTCTCAAATTAGAGATGCAGTGCCTAGTCCAGACGGTTCTAAACTTGCGTTTACTTCATTAAACCGTTTGTATGTGATGGATTATCCTAATGGTACACCAAAGCGTTTGACCAATCATAATTTTGTGGAGGCCATGCCAGCATGGAATCCCAACGGATCTTCGCTAGTTTTTGTTACCTGGAATGATAATGAGGGCGGTAGTTTATACACGGTTAATGTAGATGGTTCTAATGTAAAAAAGATCAGCACAGAAGCTGCTTATTATGCACAGCCTGCTTGGAGTTACAATAACAGAATTGCTTATTTTAAAGCACCTAATAGAATATTTAAAGACGCTGAATCGCCTTCTTACAATGGTTCAGAAGCATTGATTCATTGGATTGAACCTACAGGTGGTGTAGAGCATTTAATAGATAATGCAAATGGTAGAGGCAATATTCATTTTACCACCAACACAGAGCGTGTATTTTTAAATGGTGGTGGCGGAACCTTGCTATCAATCAGATGGGATGGAGCCGACAGTAAAACAATTGCGCGTGTTTCTGGTATTACAACGTATGGATCTGTGGCAGATGCAGATCATGGTTATGTAATGGGTAAGTCTAGAACCAATTTAGAGCCCATTAATAATTGTATGCTTCCTGAATCTGCGGGTGAAAAAGAACCTCAACAAATGCCAAGCGCTGCAGATATTATTTTAATGGCTCCAAAAGGAGATCTAGCCCTTGCTCAAGTGAACAACAACGTTTATGTTGTTACGATTCCAGAAGCAGGTAAAACACCTTCTATTTCTGTAGCGTCTCCGCAAAATAGTAGTTTCCCTGCGCGTCAATTAACTGAAATTGGTGGTGAGTTTCCAGCTTGGGAAGCAAACGGTAAAAAAGCACATTGGAGTTTAGGAAATGGCCACTGGGTATATGATGTTGATCGCGCTAAATTTGTAGAAGACTCTGTAAAAACAGCAAAAAAATCAGAAACAAAAAGAATCTCTGATAGTACAGCTGCATTAAAACTAGCTGGCCCTGCTGCAAAAAAATTAGCAGACTCACTAGCTACTTTAGCAAAAGCAGATACTGTTAAAGTAAAAGCGGATAGTATTTACAACGCCGAGTTAAAGAAGAAAGAAAAATATGCACCACAGGAAACACAAGTTAAAGTGTACTTCCAAAAAGATATTCCTTCAGGAACTATTTTATTTAAAAACGCGCGAATTATTACCATGCGTGGAGATGAAGTTATTGAGCGTGGAGATATTTTAGTGGTGAACAACCGTATACAATCGGTTGGTAAATCAGGAACGCTTAAAGTGCCTGCAGGAACTAAAACGATTGATTGTGCTGGTAAAACCATTACGCCAGGTTTTGTTGATACCCATTCACATATGTGGCCTTTTTGGGGTTTACATAAAAACAATGTTTGGTTGTATGCAGCCAACCTTGCCTATGGTGTTACTACTACGCGTGACCCACAAACGGCTACTACAGACGTGTTAACATACGGTGATATGGTGGATGCTGGTCAAATTCCTGGCCCAAGAATTTATAGCACAGGGCCTGGGGTAGGTTACTGGATGTATAATTTACAGAGTTACGATCAAACCAAAAAAGTTTTAGAGCAGTATAGTAAATACTACAAAACACAGTACATTAAAATGTACTTAACAGGCAATAGACAAGCGCGTCAGTGGATTATTATGGCGTCTAAGGAGCAAAAGTTAATGCCTACTACAGAGGGTGGTCTTGATTTTAAAATTAACATGACGCATATGCTGGATGGATATCCAGGCATGGAACATTCTTTACCTATTTATCCTTTATATAAAGATGTGACCAAATCTTTTGCAACGAGTAAAATCACGCTCACGCCAACATTAATTGTTGCGTATGGTGGCCCATGGGCAGAAAACTTTTATTATACCACCGAAAGTCCATTACACGATCCTAAGCTTAACCGATTTACACCTTACGAAGAGCTCAATCAAAAAGCGGCTAGAAGAGCGGGTAGTTTAGGTGGTTGGTTCACACCAGAAGATCATGTATTCCCTAAACATGCCGAAGGTTTAAAAAGCATTGTAGACCAAGGTGGTTTAGTTGGTGTGGGTAGTCATGGACAATTACAAGGTCTTGGTTACCACTGGGAACTTTGGAGCATTGCTAGTGGTGGTATGAAACCACTTAATGTGCTTAAAACGGCTACCATACTTGGTGCCGAAGCACTTGGCCTAGATAAAGATTTAGGAAGTATTGAATCAGGTAAATTAGCTGATTTAGTAATCATGAATGACAATCCTTTAACCAATATCAGAAATACAAACAAGATCCAATACGTACTTAAAAATGGTCGATTGTATGATGGCAACACACTAGATGAAGTGTATCCGAATGCTAAAAAATTAGATATCAGTTCTTGGACTAAAGCTGCACCGGTTGTAAACACTCCAGTAAAGCAATAGTTTTATAGTTTTCACAAAAAAAGCGGCATCCAGTTAGGTGCCGCTTTTTTTGTGTGCAAAATAGTTAGATTAATATTTAGGATGTATGCCCGTATAATTATGCGGTGTTATCTTTTTTAATTCTGCTTTAACTGCTGCACTTACTTTAAGTTTTGAAATAAATGCGTGAATCGATTTTTTATCGATGCTATTGTTGCCTCTCGTTAAATCTTTTAAAGCCTCATAAGGGTTAGGGTAATTTTCACGACGTAAAATGGTTTGAATGGCTTCTGCTACAACAGCCCAATTGTTTTCTAAATCTGATTTTAATTTAGCCTCATTCAAAACTAGTTTACCAAGTCCTTTTTCGATAGATTTTATAGCGATGGTCATATGCGCAACTGGCGTTCCAATGTTACGTAGTACCGTAGAATCGGTTAAATCTCTTTGTAGTCTACTAACAGGTAGTTTTGCGGAAAGGTGCTCTAAAAGTGCATTTGCCATACCTAAATTGCCTTCTGCATTTTCAAAATCGATGGGGTTTACTTTATGCGGCATAGCACTAGAACCCACTTCCCCTTTTTTAGTTTTTTGCTTAAAGTAATCCATAGAAATGTATGTCCAAATGTCTCTAGACATATCAATCAAAATATTGTTGATGCGTTTTAAATTGTCAAAATGAGCTGCAAAATAATCGTAATGTTCAATTTGAGTGGTAAACTGCATACGCTGAAGTCCAAGTCTGTCCTCAACAAATTCGTTACCTAGTTCTACCCAATTTCTTTTCGGAAATGCAATATGATGCGCATTAAAATTACCAGTAGCGCCACCAAATTTTGCAGCGTACGGAATATTTAAAAACAGTGCTACTTGGTTGTGTATACGCTCTACAAAAACCATAAACTCTTTACCTAATTTTGTAGGAGAGGCTGGCTGGCCGTGCGTTCTGGCAAGTAGCGGAATGTTTTTCCAGCTTATGGCTAGGTCCTGAATATGCTGCATTAAATTAATAAGGGCAGGCAAATAATCAAATTCCATGCTATTTTTCCAGCTTAATGGAATGGCTGTATTATTAATATCTTGAGAGGTTAAACCAAAATGAATCCATTCTTTTAATTCGCTACAATTGGCTTTGTCTAATTGAATCTTTAAAAAATATTCTACCGCCTTAACATCGTGGTTGGTTGTGGCTTCAATTTCTTTGATGGTTTGTGCATCTGCTTCACTAAAGTTTTCTTTTAAATCCAATAAAAACGCTTTTGCTTTGGCTGGAAGTTTGAAAAACTTTTTATCTGCTAAAAAAACAAAATAATCGATTTCAACAATGACCCTGTATTTAATGAGTGCAAATTCAGAGAAATATTCGTCTAATTGTTGTACTTGTTTTCTGTAACGGCCGTCAATAGGAGAAATAGCGGTTAATTGACTTAATTCCATAATTTGATATCGATTAATGGGTAATTATTGTTTCTTTGCATGCAAATCTACTTCAATTGAGCAAAAAAATACGTGTTGGGGCTGTAAGTTATTTAAATACAAAGCCATTACTCTATGGTTTACAGCATCATGCCGTATCAGCAAGTATCGAATTAATAGAAGATTATCCGGCTAATTTGGCTAGGGCGTTACAAGAAAATACCATCGATATTGGACTCGTGCCAGTTGCTGTAATACCTAAATTACCTGAAGCGCATATCATTTCCGACTATTGTATTGGCGCTACCGGGCCAGTAGCGTCGGTGTGTATTTTTAGTAAAGTACCCATGGAGCAAATTCAATCCTTGTATTTAGATTACCAAAGTAAAACATCGGTAAATCTAGCCAGGGTTTTATTAAATAATTATTGGAATAAAGAGGTTTTGCTTTTGGAAGCACCTGCAAATTTTATAGATTTAATAGACGGTACAACTGCAGCCGTAATAATAGGAGATAGGGCACTTGATAAATTCGATAGCTATCCTTTTAGGTATGATTTAGCAGAAGCCTGGATCAATTATTCTAGAAAGCCATTTGTGTTTGCAACCTGGGTTTCCAATAAGGAACTTGATCCAAGTTTTATTGCTTCATTTAATGAAGCCAATGCACTTGGTCTATCAAATATAGAAACGGTAATTGATCAGCTAACTGCTGATAATAACAGCTATGATTTGCATACTTATTTTACAAAAAACATTAGCTATACATTAGATACTGCTAAAAAAGAGGGAATGGCGCAGTTTCTTGCGCTCTTATAACTACTACTTATAGTTTTTTGTTATTCTATTTTTTATAAACTTCCAGATGTACTGAAACGACACCCTATTTTCAGTGTAAATCACTTCTTTATGATCAATCAGCGTTTTTAAATTGGAGAGGTACCATTCTTTGTGCTTGTCTACAATGTAACCAATTAGTGCTGCTCTGTTTGGAATGGTATCATTGGCGAGGGTAGATTTATCAGTTTGTCTGTAATACAATAAGTGCTCAGGGATTACATGCACGTTCCAGTTTTTTTGCGCGATTCGAATGTAAAATTCCCAATCCTCGTAACCCATTTTCATGGCTTCATCGTATCCACCTACTTCATCCCAAACCGTTTTTTTAACCATCGCACAGGCAGGGCATTGATTGGAAAATAAAAAGTTAGCTGCCGTTCCACCCCTTGGTTTTGAACTGCCAGTTTTGTTACCAAAAAAACGGATATAACTTGTTACCACAGCGGTTTGTGGCTCATTTTCAAAAACGGCTAAGGCTTTTGTAAAAAAGGTATTATCAAAATAATCATCGGCATCTATTGCAGCAATAAAAACGCCTTTGGCATGTTTAGCGCCTGTATTTCTTGCTGCAGACATACGCGCATTGTCCTGATGAATAACCTGAATTTGTGAATCGTTAGCTAAAGTATTTAAATAGGTAATGGTGGCATCGTCGGTAGAGCCGTCATTTACTATAATGATTTCAAAATTAGTAAAGGTTTGCTGTTTTAATTTGGCTATGGTTTCAGGTAAATATTTACCATCATTATAACAAGGAATAACTACACTGATGTGTGGGTTTGTCATATGGGTTTAATTTACCGGTAACAAAATATATTAAGTTGAACATCGTAGATAGTACCTGTTTGTTTTTGATAAAAAGGCATATCTAAATTGTCGGCAGCCATTTTAATGTAGCATTTAAATCCGGCTTCAGAAACAATGTGTAAGATGGTATCTAATTTGTAGGTTTCGCTCGCTAAACCATGGTATTCGATAAACATATTTTGCACCCTGTTAAGTTCAGCAGCAATATCTTGTATCACTGGATATTCTGCGCCTTCAATATCAATTTTTAATAAATCAATTGTTGGGTGTTCCGCTAATACAGAAGCTAATTTTACGGTTGGAACTGTAGAGCTACTATTTCCAGAAACATCAATACTACTTGCTTCTGAACCTTTATTATTAAAAGAAATAGTTCCGTTTTCTGTCCAAACAGCTGCTTTGTGTAGTGTAAAATTAGTTACGCCATTTTGAAGCATATTCTTATGAAAGATTTCTGCTAGACTATCATCTGGTTCAAAAGCGATGAGTGTCGCATTTGGGTAGATGGTTTTAAAATACAAACTACTAATTCCGATATTTGCACCACAATCGATAATGACTGAAAGGGCGCTTGAGGTTTCAAAACGATATATCTCACATACAAATATTTCTTTATACGTTTTTAACAACTCATAAGGTCTTTTGTATAAAACGGATACAGGCCCTAGCTTTCTAAGTTTAAGGGTGGTATCATCTTCATGTTTGATAATTTTACCCGCAAACCATGAGATAGGCGCAAACCTAGTTTGAGGCTCTTGCCAATTGAGGTTTTTTCTAATGCCATGCAGTATATTTGTAATCAAGCCCATAATTACGTTTCATTGATGAATCAACCACTTGTATCTATATGTATTCCTGCTTATAAAAAGCCAGAATATGTTGTTCGTTGCATTGAATCGGTGCTCAAGCAAACCTACAAGCAGGTTGAAATTGTCATTTCTGATGATTCTCCCAACCAAGATATAAAATTAGCAATAGAATCTTACAATTCTAGCATCTCCATTAAATATTATCACAACCAACCAGCATTAAAAAGCCCTATTAATTGGAACAACGCACTCAATAAAGCAAGTGGCAAGTTGTATATGCTGATGCACCAAGACGATTGGTTTGAAGCCAATAATGCAATCGAAACCTATGTGCAAACCTTTGAGGCTAACCCAAATGTTGATTTTGTTTTTTGTAGAAATACCGCCATTCAACCTGATGGTCAAAAATTAGAATTACAAGCCATTCCTTCCTTATTAATGGATATGCAAAAGCATCCTAATCATTTAGTAAGGGCTAACGTTATTGGGCCGCCTAGTAATACCATGTTGCGTAGTAAGGTAACTGTTAGGTATGACGAAGCCTACATTTGGCTTGTGGATGTAGATTACTATGTTCAATTACTAGAAGCGGGTCATGCCTACAAATACCTAGATGCGCATCTCGTGAGCATTGGATTACATGAAGATCAAACAACTGTTTTTTGCCGTAATAACGAAGACGTAATTATTAAAGAAAACATCTGGTTTGCCACTAAAATAGGAAACAAAGCATTTAAGGATATTTTCATTTATGATTATTATTGGCGCCTACTACGTAACTATACAATACGTTCACTGCAGGATATCACGGTAACAGGTGTTTCTGAAAATACAATTTTGCCTGTGATACATCATATGCTTGGGCTACAAAAAAATATTCCATTATCCCTTTTAAAAATGGGTGTGTTATCTAAGACCCTCATGTTTTTTAATTATTTGTTCAAACCCAATCATTAAAAACATGCTTTCAGTTGTAATTGTAAACTTTCATTCTACACCCTGGTTAACAAATCTTTTTGCTTCTGTTAATCAGTGGTACGGGTCAGATAATATAGAATGGATTGTGGTAAACAATGCATCCAAATTGGGCGATCAACAAACATTACAGCAGCAATTTCCTTTGATCAATTGGCTTGAAATGGGCTACAATGCAGGTTTTGCAAGGGCTTGCAATAAAGGCATAGAGGCCTCTAAAGGTGACACAGTTTTACTTTTAAACCCTGATACTTATTTTACCGATAGTAGTTTAACTACTTGTTACAATAATCTAAAAGCGAGTGAAGCCGTTGCTTGTGGGGTTCAACTGTATACTCCAGATGGACTTCCTCAATACAGCGCGTCTCACTTTATGCGTGGAGGATTAAACTATTTATTAAAAATTCCTATTTGGGGTTCAATCCTTAAAAAAATTGGTTCTGGTGCACATGTAACTAAACCAAGTTTAGATAAAGCAATAGGCACCCAGCAAGTAGGTTGGATTTCTGGTGCTTTTTTAATGGTAAAAAAAGATGCTATTGATCAGGCCGGTATGCTGGATGAATCGTTTTTTTTATATGGAGAAGAAGTAGAATGGTGCTACAGACTTGGTAAAATAGGCGCACTCGAATTATATGGAAATTTAAGTGTGGTTCATTTAGAAGGCGTAAATATTTCAAATGCAAGTGGGAGTGCCGTTAATGATTACAACCATGTCTTTGATAAAAAAGGGTTGCAGCTCATGGTATCCAATCATTTATTGGTTCGTAAAGTTTTTGGACTTGGTTGGTGTTTATTCCATTACCTCAATTATATGTTGGGAGCACTAATTTGCATCATGGCAAATCCAATCAATCAAAAGAAAAATGCATTTTTATTTTTAGGTAACTGTCTAAGATTAACTGTATGGATGCCTGCTATACTTTTAAATGTAAAAAAACTTTATAAAGTATTGTAGCTTTTAAAGTCCAATGAGTCCCTTTAAGGTATCAATTCTAAATTTTACGATGGGCCAAAATTGTTGTGGTTTGCCTTTAAAGCTATACCCAATGCCTAATACAATAGCTGCGCCTAATTTGAACAAATATTCGATAATCTTTTTAATGTAACTGATTGTGCCAATAGCCAGGGTTCTAGTTTTTTCGCCACGACCCATACCGCTAGCCACATTATATAAATAAGTGGGTGTCAGCTTTTTAGTTTCAACAATATGATGCACTACAATAGATGGATCATAATAAATGGTATAACCCAGTTCCATGATGCTATAAAATAAGGCTTTCCCTTCGCCACCAATTCTTACCGTTCCAACAACACCCGGAAGTGCCTCATTAAAACCGCCTACTTTTTCGTAAATGTCTTTTCTGACAATCATATTAGACTCTAGTGGGTACTTGCCATTTTTAAATGCAGTGTAAGATTCACTATAATGAAAATAACCCACCATCGATGAAACATAATAGCTCATCCAAGACGGTTCATGGGGTATATATTTTGGAATAATTCTACCGCCAAATCCAACACGGTCTGGGTAGGTAGTAATATGCTGTAGAATATTTTGGACAAAATCAGGAAAAGCCACAGCGTCGTCATCCATAAAACAAAGCCATTGACCCTTTGCTATTTTTGCTCCAGTATTACGGGCATAAGAGGCACCTTGTTTAGTTTCTGAAGTAATTGTAAAATGACCAAGTAAATGCGCAGCTCTCCACTCATTGGCGATTTGTAAACTATTGTCTGATGAATTATTGTCGACAAAAATAACTTCAAAATTCTCCAAATTAGCGTTACCCTCATATAAACTGGAGAGTGCGCCAGTAATATATCCCGCTCTATTATAACTACAAATAATAATAGAAAGCATTATACTTCATTTGATTTAGGCCTTACATATAGTAGAATCGATCCAATGGCTAATAACCAAACAAGTGATACGGCACCTAAACCTAATTTGTTCGCTAAAATAACTTCGGTAGGTTCAAACTTGAAAGTAATTTTATGAGAACCTGCTGGTACTTCAAGTGTTCGTAATACATAATTACACTTATAAATAGGTGTTTCTTTATCATCAATGAATGCTTTCCAACCATATGGGTAATAGACTTCACTAAACACAGCTAGTTGTTTTGTACTTGAATTACTAGCATATTCCATTTGATCGTTTTGTTTGCGAACAAGCTTAATACTAGCCAAACTGTCTTTTGCATAAGTTGTATCTAATTTCCAATCTTGCTTTTCAACAACTGCTTGAGTTTTAGGATTAAAACTTGTGATTGTTTTCATGACTGCAGCTGCATCTGGTTGAACAGAAACACTTTGAACAAACCAGGCATTACCAAGTGCATCTGGATTTGGAATGGTATCTTTTGATAAATCTCCTTGAATAAAATATTTGGTATTTAGCATATTGGCGGTAGGCATACAATTAGGGAAATTGTACCACTGATTTTCAATTAAGTCTTGATATATGCTCAATTTTGCTGGGTGATATCCACCAACACTATGATGAAAGTAGGAGTTTAAAGCGCCTGAATTAAATGCTCCATTTATACCTCCACGTAAATCTAAAACACGGTAATAACCTGTATCTTTTAGTATTGCGGCATCGGTGGGGGTAGGGTTAAAATTAGCTTCAGCTTCTACAGCTTCAGAAAAATTAGACGCATTAAAATATTGTAGGTCTACTTTGAATAAATCAAATAGTGCCACAAACCCAATAGCAATAACAAAAATATGAAGGGATAAAAACTTCTTATAGTATAAAAATATAGCTACAAACAAAAGGGCTGCAAGTCCCAGGGATTTAAACAAGTCCGACGAAAACATGGCTTGTCTGTCAGCAGCTAAACCATCTAATAAACTTGCGACAGGTGCTTCAAATGCCGCACGCTGATTGGGGTCTGGAATTTGTTGTACTTGCTTAATTAAATCTGCTTCGCTTGTACTTTTAAAATTTTGTGTTGCATAAAAATAAAATGCTACTAAAAATACCCCGGCCGTAATAAATAAAGCAGGTTTTATTTTTTGTAAAAAACTTTCTTTATTATCTGCAAATTTGTTGGCAATTTCTTGTACACTTAAAAGCGCCATCATACCTAATAACAAAGTAGGAATCACCATAATCATACTCGGTGCTCTAAACTTGTTGTAAAATGGTAAATGGTCTAACATAAACACGTTAAAACTTTCGAAGTACAAACCATATGAAAGTAAAAGTGAAAGAATGATAGCGCCGCCAATCCAAAAACGGTGTTTGATATTATTAAAACCAAATCCAATAAGTGCGAGTAGTCCAAATAAAAATCCAATATAAGGTGGGCCGGCAGTATAACCAATGCCACCCCAGTAAAAACGAATATAACCTTGTAACTGCTGTGCAACCTCTTGAGGCATGCTTTGAAGCGCTTCAATTGCTTTGGAACCAGCAGGATCAATATTGTTAGGGTCACTACCGCCACCATAAATATTAGGGAATAAAAGCACTAATGGTTCTGGTTTTAGCATGCTATAGTCTAAGGCGTAAGCTTTGCTTAAACCTTCGGTGGCTTTGCTGCCATCTGCTTTTGCAAGTACAGATCCACCCCTTATCGACGCTTTTCCATAATTATAGGTGCTAAAAAGCATTGGGGCATTACTTAAAATACCAAGTAGAATCACAATTGCAGCCCCTGCAAAACATTGTAGAATAGATTTGTAGGTTTTTGCTTTGATCCAAATGACTAAGTAGTACAACGAAATAAATCCTGCAATTATGAAAGTGTAATAAGCAATTTGAAGGTGGTTACAACCAAAAAGTTCGGTACTAGCTATAGCAAGTAATATGAGGCCTAATAGAAATTTTCGTTCGTATACAAGTAATAGTGAACCAATAAAAAATGGCATGTAGGCAATGGCGTGTAACTTGGTAATATGACCAACAATAGCAATGATGGGGTTGTAAGTAGCAAAACCATATCCAAGTGCCCCAACAATTCCAATTATAAAATGAACGCCTAGTACCTGCGATAAGAAGTAAAATGCAAGGCATGCCAAGAAAAAATAACCCATTGGTTCTGGCAAACCCATTTGAAATACTGCGTCTAATTTACCCAGAGAATAAGCAAAAGGGATGATTCCTGTTATTTGATAGGCTGGCATACCAGCAAACATGCCATTTGTCCAATAAGGAAGTGTTCCTGTTGCTTCTTTGCTTTTTAGAGCATCTTGCGCCATTCCTTTCCATTGTACCACATCCGATTGTTGTAGCACTTTGCCTTGTAAAATTGGTTTACAATAAAATGCGGCAACTACTAAAAATATGCCAACTGCTATTAGATGTGGAATTATTGATTTTAGGTTCAATTGCTTCATGTATATGGATTTTCAGATGTTACAAACCTAACAAAATTTTACTTTAAAATATCCTTTCAACCCTTTAAAATAAACAACTTACACGTATTTTTAAGGTATTATTCAAAACATGAAGAAATATCAATTTTATTCTAAAATTACATTTATTTGTAATATATTGTTTTGTATCTGTATTTATGTAAGAGGCGTAAAATTAGGTACTGGGATGAATGACATGATAGTGCCTTTTAGTTCCGCAATTGTTATTTTGGGTTGGTTTGTGGCACCCTTTCTAACCATAATCGAAAACATTTACTTGTTTTGGTTGTTTGTTAAAAAACAAGATTCGGGACTGCCGGCTTGGAGAATTATTGCCACCGTACTTTTTTTGATTGCTCAAATATTTGTTCATTTTATAATGCCTGCATGATTCATTCTATTTTAAAAGACAAGCCCACCAAACTCTTTATAAGTATTGCTGCTTTTTTTGTTGCCAATGCACTCATTGCAGAATGTATTGGTGGTAAAATATTTTCACTCGAAAAAGTTTTTGGGATGTCGCCCTCTAATTTTACCATTTTTGGACAATCAGGATTAGCGTTTAATTTAACTTGTGGTGTATTACTTTGGCCACTTGAATTTATTGTGACAGATATTGTAAATGAATATTACGGCCCAAAAGCAGTTAAACGAATAAGCTACACAGCAGTGGTACTCATCATTTATGCGTTTATTATGTTTTATGGTGCAATACATGTGGCGCCGGCCGATTTTTGGATAGGCTCTAAACAAACAGAAGGTATTGATAATATGCAAACTGCTTTTGGAGGCATATTTGGACAGGGTATGTGGATTATTTTGGGAAGCATTACGGCCTTTTTAGTTAGCCAAATTATTGATGTTACCGTCTTTCATAAAATCAAAAAAATAACGGGAGAGAAGTGGGTATGGCTCAGGGCCACAGGTTCTACGGTGGTATCTCAACTGGTCGATAGTTTTATCGTTTTGTTTATTGCATTTAAAATAGGAAATGGTTGGACTTGGCAACTGGTACTTGCTATTTGTCTAGTAAATTATGCATATAAATTTACGATGGCAATTATACTAACCCCATTAATCTATATTATCGAAAAACAAATTGATAATTACTTAGGGCATGACACAGCACAAAAAATGAAACGTGCTGCCATGGGTATCGAAAACGAATAGATCTACAAGGTTTTCAAAAGTGTAGCAACAACAATTTTATCGATAGGCAGGCTCATGGCATCTTCTGATAAGCCATTGATTGGAATCCACCTCGTGTGCTCTGCCTGGCCATTTTTATCGGCAATTTCATCTGGTCTAAATTCAAAAGCAGTAGCCCTTGTTTGAAGGGGTTCTAAACTTAATGGATGTACATAATAGTAAATTGACAAGATTTGATCTCCGGCTCTAAACGCAGAAGGTTGGTAAAAGTCGGTAGTATAGATATGGTCTCCAACTGTAACATCTAGTCCCGTTTCTTCTTTAAATTCCCTTACCAAACAATCACAGGTGCCTTCTCCAAATTCGAGACCACCACCTGGAAGTTTGGTAAAAAAATTGCCTCTAATAAATTCGTCACTTACTAGTAATCCATAAGTTGGATCTATTAATACACCATAAACGCGAACTGTAATATGGGACATGTTAAAACCATTTCTTTTTCATAAAATACCAACTAATAATTCCTGCAATACCTAACGAAAGTCCAATAGGGATATAAAAAGAGTAGGGGTTGTGGGCACCCGGAATGTGATCTACGTTCATACCATAAATACTTGCTACCATTACAGGAAGAGATAAAATAATAGTAATGGACGTTAAACGCTTCATTACATTATTTAAATTATTGCTAATAATACTTGCAAAAGCATCTAGGGTACTGGTTAATATATTGGTATAAATATTAGCCATTTCAAGAGCTTGGCTAGTATCTACAATAAGGTCATTTAAAAACTCTCTTTCTTCTTCATTTAACCCTAAAAAATTAGTTCGCTCTAATTTCATCATGAGCATTTCGTTACTGCGAAGTGCTGTAACAAAATAAACCAAGCTTTTTTGGATACGCATAAGATTGAGTAAATCGACATTACTATTACTTTGGTATAGGCTTGACTCATACTGGTTACGTCTGATATTAATTTCTTTCAAAAATTCCATAAAGTTCTGAACTACTTTTTCAAACACTTTTAGGATCATCATATTTTTTTTGTCAGGATGTCTTTTTTGGAAAGAATTTAAAAACTTATTAATGGCGCCATTATCAAATGAGTTAACAGTAATGATTTGCGTGTGCGTTAAAATGATACAAATAGGAATGGTGATGTAAAATGCATCGCTATCATTAAACGAATTATTTTCTGTGGGCGTTTTGATAACCACAAATTTCACATTGTTTTCAATTTCATAACGAGGTCTTTCATCTATGTCCAAAGAGTCTCTTAAAAACTCGATAGGAATGTCTAGGGTTTCACTTAACTCAATAAATTCCTCTTCTTTAAAAGGCGGAACTAGGTTAACCCAAGCACCGGTATCAGGTTTGTCAATTTCAACCGTTTGTCCTTCTATATTCTTAAAATATTGAATCATGATAGCACCGTTAATAATTAAATTGATATTTGGCCCGCATAAACAAATGATGCTGGGCCACAAAGCCACACATTGTTATAATGCTGTGCATCTACTTTATTAAATTTTATCAGAAGACGTCCTCCCAGGGTTCTAATTTTTGTTTCTTGTGACCCGATCGTATCAGTACTCATGGCAATAGCAGCAGCTGTTACACCAGTACCACAACTAAAAGTTTCATTTTCTACACCACGCTCGTAGGTTC
The DNA here is from genome assembly GCA_947459295.1 of Chitinophagaceae bacterium. GTDB lineage: Bacteria > Bacteroidota > Bacteroidia > Chitinophagales > Chitinophagaceae > Sediminibacterium. The sequence continues at coordinate 1,581 of CANHCY010000029.1, read as the reverse complement.
TAACAAAAAGTTCATTCTCTTGCAATTCTACAAAATTTACATTGATGCCAACTTTGTTATAGGTTTCGTTATAGCGTATTTTTTTACCTTCTGTATAAACGTCATAATTTGATAGGCCTGATACAGGCTTAATATAATGTGGTGATCCCGTATTTAAAACAGTTGCTTCATGTACAAGCGATACTTCCTGTACATCAATCATTTTTAAATGTATCCAACCATTTTCATCAATAACTGCCTGATGTTCACCATCAGAAGCTATAAAATTGTAGGAACTTGTTTGTATGCCTTTATCAAATGCAAATTTGGTTAAACACCTGCCTCCATTGCCACACATGGTTCCTAAGGCTCCATCTGCATTATAGTAGACCATTTCAAAATCATAGGTTTCATGTTTGTTTAAAAGCATTAGACCATCTGACCCGATACCAAAATGCCGATCGCACAATAAGGCAACCTGCTCTTTTGATAAATGAATATTACCTTCTCTATTATCTAGAATAACAAAATCGTTTCCAGTACCTTGGTATTTGTAAAATTGTAACAACATAATTAAATTGTTGAAATAATCTCTAATGATTGTTTAATCAAATTCTCTACAGCTGCATTGCCATCTTTGCTAAAAGTTTGCGAAACTCTATTGGCTACAATCGCACTTAAACTTAAACATTGGTGTCCTTGTAATTTTCCCAATCCATAAATAGCACTTGTTTCCATTTCAAAATTGGTGATTTTATGAGGGCCGTAATTAAAAGTTGTTAATTGATCTATGAGTTCCGTGTGCATGAGTGGTAAACGAAGCACCCTGCCTTGTGGCCCATAAAATCCGGGACAAGTTACTGTTATTCCTTGATGATAACCTGTTACGAAATGTTTAAGTAATTTAACACTTGCACCAGTAATATAAGGTCCAGAAAATGATTTGTTAAGGGTAATCTGATCTTCAAATGCTTTTAGTATTTGAGCTTCTTCACCATTGTTTTCGTGTTTATAGAAATGTAGTAAATTGTCAATACCAAGTCCGTGCGTACTGGCAACAAAACTATCTACAGGAATAGTTGCTTGCAAAGAGCCCGACGTGCCAAGTCTAATAATTTGGAGTGTGGTTAATGTGTTTTTTATGGTTCTTGTCTCAAAATCAATATTTACCAGTGCATCCAGTTCATTTAATACAATATCAATATTATCAGGACCAATCCCTGTAGAAACCACAGAGATTCTTTTACGCCCAATAAAGCCTGTATGGGTAATAAACTCCCTGTGTTTGCTTTTATGCTCAATAATGTCAAAGTACTTACTTACTTCAGAAACCCTATCAGGATCTCCAACAGTTAAGACAGTGGTGCCTAATTCTTCGGGGCGCAGGTCTAAATGATATACGGCACCTCTATTATTGATGATAAGTTCACTTTCTGCGATTCTTTGCATTTGAGCTAATTTTGAGCAAATTTCGGGTATTCAGATTTAGAATTTTGATTTTCCTTTCTTTGCTTTATTTTCGCAGTCCAATAATTGGTCCTGTGGCCGAGTGGCTAGGCAGAGCTCTGCAAAAGCTTCCACAGCGGTTCGAATCCGCTCGGG
>CANHCY010000028.1 GCA_947459295.1 Chitinophagaceae bacterium | reverse complement strand
GTATTTTGGGCCTTAGCCTTATTTAGGCTACAAAAGGCAATGGCAATAAGAAGGATGCGTAGCATTTTATTCATCGGCTCAAAAATACGAATGGTTTTGACAATAAAAAGTCAATAAATAGGCTTGTTTATGGCAAAGTAAGGGCTACAGCAATTAACTTTGCACACTTCTACCTTATTTTAACAAAAACTTGCGTGACCATGACCGAAGAAGCGATATTAAAGGCCCTAAGTAATGTACAAGAGCCTGATTTAGGAAAAGATCTAGTAACCTTAAATATGGTGAAAGATGTGCAAATTAGTGGTAACGATGTAAGCTTTACCATCGTGCTTACCACGCCTGCTTGCCCCATGAAAGATATGATGCGCACGGCGAGTGAAAATGCAGTAAAACTGCTAGTCAATAAAGAGGCAAATGTTCAGGTAAACTTTACAGCCAATACCACTTCAACCAGAAAAGAAAATTTACAAATATTAAGTGGTGTTAAAAATATTATTGCGGTAGTAAGTGGTAAAGGTGGTGTAGGAAAAAGTACCGTCTCTGCAAATATTGCGCTTGCCCTTGCAGAAGGTGGCGCTAGTGTGGGCCTTATGGATGCAGATATTTACGGACCAAGTGTGCCCATTATGTTTGGTGTGCGTGGTGCACGTCCGCTCATGAAAGATATTGATGGTAAAGGATACATTGTACCGCTCGAAAAATATGGCATCAAATTAATGAGTATTGGACTTTTGGTAGACGAAAAAAATGCAGTGGTTTGGAGAGGTCCAATGGCTAGTAGTGCCATTAAACAATTTGTTACAGAAGTAGACTGGGGGCCACTCGATTATTTAATTATTGATATGCCACCCGGCACTGGAGATATTCATTTGACACTCATGCAAACCGTGCCTGTAACGGGTGTGGTGATTGTTACAACGCCGCAGGCGGTAGCACTTGCCGATGCTAAAAAAGGTATTGCGATGTTTGGTCAGGCACAAATTAATGTGCCTATTATTGGACTTGCCGAAAACATGGCTTATTTTACGCCAACCGAACTGCCTGACAATAAATATTACTTGTTTGGAAAAGAGGGTGGTAAAAAATTAGCCGAAGAATATGACCTTGCATTTTTAGGTCAAATTCCACTGGTACAATCAATTAGAGAAGGCGGTGATGAAGGTGTACCTGCGATGGTAGGAACCGACGAAATTAGCAAACAAGCTTTCAGAAATATTACCGCGCAAGCCGTTCGAAATATTGCGATCAGAAATGCGGGCGTACCTGCAACACAATTGATTAAAACAGAAGTGTAAGCATGAAAAAAATCATTATTACACTAGACGGATATTCTTCATGCGGTAAAAGTACCCTTGCCAAACAAATGGCAGCGCATCTAAATTATGTGTTTATTGATAGTGGTGCTATGTACCGTGCAATCACCCTTTATTTTATCAGACATGGTATTGATTTAGTAAATGTGACTGCAGTACATGAAGCGCTTTCGCGTATTCAATTGTCATTTGTGCTGAATGAAAAAACGGGTAGGGCGGATATGTATTTGAATAATGAAAATGTGGAAGAGGAAATTAGAGGGCTGGCCGTAAGTAATCAGGTAAGCCAGGTGGCAGCCCTAGAACCTGTGCGCATATTTAGTGTGGCGCAGCAGCAATTGATGGGGGAGCAAAAAGGCATTGTAATGGATGGAAGGGATATTGGTACGGCTGTTTTTCCAGAGGCCGAACTCAAAATATTTGTAACTGCTTCTCCTGAAGTACGCGTAGAACGCCGTTATCAAGAGCTGGTGGCCAAAGACCCGGCTATTACAAAAGCCGAGATTCAGTCAAATCTAGAAATGCGGGATCATATCGATTCTACTAGGGAGTTTAGCCCTTTAAAAAAGGCCCATGATGCACTTGTTTTAGACAATAGTAGCTTAACTAGAGATGAACAACTTGAGTTGGCACTTTCTTGGGCCAAAGAGCGAATCGAAAGCGCTTAATTGATTATATTTGACATGCCTATGAAAAAAAATGGTCCCTCCGTGGAAACGGAACGACCTTTTTTACGATTGCTTGCCATATGAAACTTGTTGGTACAGCTTAGAACAAATTGCACCTATATTTTTAACAGGAAACCCTGTTTGTTTGCTTGCTTTGTTAGTACAAATATACAGCGTTTAAAGGCCGTTCAAAAACAACTTAATGTTAAGAATATTACGCTTAAATGTATCTTTGTAGCCGCAAAGCCTTGCTATTACTGGATTTTTTTGTAAACCCGATATGATGTCCAACCGAATAGTGGATCCTTTATTTCAGTTAATTCACTCCCTTGAAAAAGCGGAGAAAAGGCATTTTAAGCTCTATATCAAAAGAAATTCGGCCAAGGAAGACCTGAAAGTGATCCAGTTATTTGATGCGGTAGCGGCTTTACCAGAGTATGACGAGCGGCTCTTACTCAAAAAATTAACCTCTATCGAAAAGCCACAGTTGGCCAATTTAAAAACGCATTTGTACAAGCAGTTGTTGGCAAGTTTGCGCCTTTTAAAAAGTAATGATAGCGTAGACCTTCAACTCCACGAGCAATTAGACCATGCGCGTATTTTATATAGCAAGGGTTTGTACCACCAGAGTTTAAAAATTTTGGATAAGGCAAAACTGTTAGCGCAGCAATACCATCAAGATAGTTTTTTGATTCAAATTATTTCGCTAGAAAAAAAGATTGAAACCCTGCACATCACTAGAAGTATGAGAGACCGTGCAGGTCAATTAACACTGGAAGCGAATCAGGTGAATGAAAAAAGAAAAGTCATTACCCAGCTTTCTAATTTGGCGCTTCAACTCTATAGTTGGTTTGTGGAGAACGGTCATGCGCGCAACGAAGCAGATGAAATAGGTATTAAAACATTTTTTAAAGAAGCCTTACCTGTTAATGCAGCTTCACTTACTGGATTTTATGAACGACTCTATCTATACCAGAGTTATTGCTGGTATGCATTTATTAGGCAAGACTTTTTAATGTATTATAAGTATGCGAAGCGTTGGTTTGACCTTTTTGAAACCAACAAAGAGATGATTGAAATTGAAACGGGGCATTATATCAAGTCGATGCATATTTTGCTCAATGCGCATTTTGACCTTCGCAATTTTGGAAAGTTTGATATTGTACTCTCGCATTTTGAAAAATTTGCTTTGTCGGAACTACCCAACAAGCACGATATTTTTAGGGTCAATTCATTTGTATATATCAATAGTGCCAAACTTAACAAGCACCTGATGCAGGGTACATTTAAAGAAGGCCTGCAGCATGTACCCGCGCTTGTTAAAGAGCTAAAAGCGCTTGAAATATATTTGGATCAGCACCGTATTTTGGTGTTCAATTATAAAATTGCAACGCTCTATTTTGGCGCTGGTGATTACGCCACATCTATCGATTATTTAAGGCGTATTATTAATGACCATATCGATTTAAGAAGTGATTTGCAGTGTTATGCGCGCCTTCTACATATGATGGCGCATTATGAACTAGGCAATATTGAACTCATCGAAAGTTCACTGATAAAATCGGTTTATCGGTTTATGGCAAAAATGGAAAACCTGACGGTCATTGAAGAAGAGATGTTTACATTTTTGCGTGGTTCTTTTAAAGACCCGTCTCGTAAAGTAACGCAGGCTTTACAAGAATTTTTAGCCAAGGTTAAAAAGTACGAGAAGAGTAGATTTGAAACCCGTGCTTTTGCTTATTTAGACGTTATCTCTTGGTTGGAAAGTAAGGTAGAAAACAAAACGATGAGTGAAATTATTTATGCCAAGTATTTAAAGAGTCCACACCGTTAATTAGCTGTAAGCAATACTGCCGCCTACCCATGTTTCGTTTTGATTGTAGCGCACCCCAATCATTTTTCCTTTACTAAGCCTTGCAATGTTAATGGCCGGGAAAGGCCTAGCAGCGCCGTTTTCCCATAAATAGAGTATTCTAATTTCTACCTTAGCCGGCGTAGTGGGCGTTTTGATAATAGGGGCGTAGTTTACTTTTTGTTGGAGCATCCAGTTTTGTGGATCGGTTAAACTCTCTATATCTTTTTTTGTCACATCAATGATAACACCCGATCCTGCAAAAGAAAAAAGTGGCTTTAAAACGTAGTTCTCAAGATCCTGCGGTACAGTTTCTAACTGGTTTACATAGTAGCTAGTAGGGATACAAGGGTGCTTTAATAAAGGCATTGTATATTTACTAATGCGGTAAAACCAGTTAGGGTGTCCGGCCCATTCTATATTTAGCTTTTCGAATAATATATGCCCTGCTTCTTTAATGTCCGCTGGCATTTGATCTAGTTCATCAAAAATGATTCGGTTGTAAATCCTTTTGATTTCTATTTTTTCGCCGGCATTATTTTTGTAAAATAATTTGTTTCCTTCTTTGATAATTTCTGTAATACAAACAATGGCAATGCCAGTATAAGCAGCGGTGCAATAAAAATCGATCCTGGTTTTTTGGGTATGCGGTTTTATTTCTAGTAATACCACATGTTTGGGATCATGATTGCCTGCAATTACGGATTGTAATTTTTGTAGGTAGGTATTTTTATTTAGGCCACTATAATAAGCCGTGTAAGGAGCAGGGATATCGTAAGTACTGCGCATGGCATTATCAAGATGCACCTGATAGCCAAACAGGCTTGCAAAACCTTGCATTTCTATCAGCTGTGGAACAATTTTGTTTTGCTCATTGATACAAATACCAAAATCAAAAGCTAAAAAATGGGGATGTGCCGTTTGGTTGGGTACATTTTTACCGGCTGGGATGGCGCCGTTTGTTTGTGTAGTAAAGTTTGGATGAGTAATATTGTCAATGATGTAATTACAAGTGTCAAGCATTTGCGCATTACAATCTGCGTCTATAAAAACAGGGGTTTCTGCAACTCTAAAATCGATGGCTCCTTCAAAATCTTTATTTAATTCGGATAACAACTGCTCGTATTTCTGTTCCGTAAAATTTTGATTGAAAGTATTTCTTTGTTCAGGCACCATGGCGTTATAATTTAATGAGCAGTCGCATCAAGAATCGCCTGGTTTAAAAAATTAGGCAAAATAGTTTTGTAGGTAAGCATAATTTTTTCTGGATCCAATACCTGGTCTACCATCGACTGCCATTTTTCTGCGCCATGATTTTCTGTAACAATGCTTTTTTTATCTTCTTGTAATAAATACAAATGCATGCCTGCGGCGTCAACTTCTGCATGAAACTGGGTGCCTACAAAATAGGGGCTAAAGCGCATAGCCATTATAGCTCTTTCGTAAGGTACATGTGGACGCTCTTTTTCGATAGCAAGTATGGTTGCGCCCATGGCTTCTATAAGATCATCGTTGGGCTCAATGACCTGAAAATCTCTACTATCTACCCCATAAAATGGATTGATTAATCCAGTAAAAAGAGGGTCTGAAATACCTGCTGCTGTTGGATGTACCGGAAATACACCAAAGGCCGTTGACTTTCTTTTGCAAACGGTACCTACATGATAATATTTGCAAGCAAGTTGAAAACTATGGCAAATAAAAAATACGTGTTTGGGTTTGCTACTTTCGCTGTTCCAAATTTCAATGCTTTCTAGCCAGTCAAAATAAGCGTTCTCCCATTTGGTATCATTAGAATCAAGTGGAGAACCGGGTCCTCCACTTGAAATATAAATATCAAAACTGGTATCAGGTGTTTCTAATGCCTGTCTTACATCAAATACCTTGTAAGTGAGCGCAAGGTTATGATGTGTTGCCCATTCATTTACAAGCGCCTCTATACAGCGCATTCCTTCGTTGGGGTCGCCATCATATAAATCCAATACTGCTACACTAATGCTTTGATTCATGGGTTTGTTTACGCGTTATAAATAGCTGAGGTTAGTTTTAGGCGTAAGCGTTAAAAGAGTATGGTACATGAGTTTGATGGTTTCTTCAATATCATCGTGGTGTATCATTTCTACGGTGGTGTGCATGTATCTTAATGGCATAGAAATGAGTACCGAAGGGCATCCATCATTGGCATAGGCAAAACTATCGGTATCAGTTCCGGTGCTTCTACTTAGGGTTCTAAACTGCACTGGAATTTTATTTTTTTGAGCCACCTCTTCAACAACGGCTAATAATTTATTGTGAATAGCAGGCGCATAAGCAAGCGATGGACCTTTGCCACACTGGATATCACCTTCCACAATTTTACTAATCATAGGGGTGCTAGTATCGTGCGTTACATCTGTAATGATGGCAATATCAGGTTTGATACGGCGGGCAATCATTTCGGCGCCACGTAATCCAATTTCTTCTTGAACGGCATTGACAACATACAATGAAAAAGGAAGTTTTTTCTTATTCTCTTTTAATAAACGTGCTACTTCTGCAATCATAAATCCACCAATACGGTTGTCAAAAGCGCGTCCAATGTAATAGCCATTTGCTAGTTCATCAAAGCCTTCTTCGTAAGTCACTACAGAGCCGATATGAATACCTAAATCTTCAACTTCTTTTTTTGTTCTAGCGCCGCAGTCTAAACTAAGGTTATCTACTTTAGGTTGTGGCTCTTTGGTATCAGGATTTCCTAAACGGGTATGAATAGCAGGCCATCCAAACACGGCTTTAACGGGTCCTTTTTTTCCATGAATCCAAACTCTTTTAGCGGGTGCAATTTGATGGTCTACGCCGCCATTTCTTTTTAAATAAATAAGCCCTTGATCATTGATATAATTTACAAACCAACTGATTTCATCGGCATGTGCTTCGATCACTACTTTAAAAGGAGCACCCGGATTAATCACGCCTACTGCAGTACCATAAGGGTCCGTGAAAATTTCGTCGGTATATTTTTTAATATAATCGAGCCATACTTTTTGTCCACCCGATTCAAAACCAACAGGCGATGGTGTATTGATATAATTTTTTAAAAACGCCATCGATGCAGCTGTAACCACCGAATCTTTTTTCTTTGTTGTTTTTGTACTTGATTTTTTTGTTGCCATAATATTAATTGTTCTTTATTGTCAAGAAAATAATAGGGTAGCGATGATGCCGCAGGCGGCTTTCACTACAATGAGTCCGTCAATGATTGCAAGATAATAGAGAATGCTTTTACGTTGGTGCATTTGGTAGCTTACACTTATCAACAATATAAGTGGGATTGTGTTTAACAAAATTTGGTATCCTGTAAACCCGTGCAAAAAGCTATATCGAAGGGTTGCCATTAAAATAAGTGTAATCATGGGTAAAACAATCCAATTGATGGTTTTGGTGAGTCCCATGCGTACCACCAAGGTTTTCATTTGTTTGTTGGCATCCGATTCAAAATCTTTGATATCAAATAAAACTGCGATAATGCTAATGTAAAGGGCGTTGGAGATATACAAAATTGGCACATGCGCCATGCCCTTGTAGGCCTGATCTGATAACTTTAAATAAAGGAAAGGGGCATACACGCCAACACCTGCCCAAATAGAGCCAATTACTAAAGGCTTTAGAATGCCATAAGACCTTAGGTTGAGCCAAGGATATTTTTTGGTATCAAAATAATATAAAAAGGCGCCAAGGCCAATGAGACAGCAATATAAAATATCGTAGGGTTCAAGTAACTGAATGCCTGGCACTAATGTATAGAGTTGATAGCAGCCACCTCCAATGGTAAATGCCATTAATAACCACTGTATTTTTTTAATCTGCCCAGCATGTTCACGCACCCAAATATTTCTTTGGTTAGGGGCGCTATCATTACTTTCTAAAAGGTAAGAATGATTGTAATAATAAACCGTTGCTGCGGCAGCAAGTACTACAAATAAAACTGGGATTTGACGGTGGCCTAACTGCGCAAAGCTGCAGAGGCAAAGGGCTACCATGCATACGGCATAAAAATAATTGCCAAAGAAAAAAGAAGTAAAGCGTCCGCGCTCCACGTTTAATTCATGATAATGATGTCGGAAGATACCACGGTGTCACTTTTATTTTTGGCTTTATCAGAAGCCCAAAATCTAAAATAACAAGTATCGTTTTTGCCGCATCTTGGAATAACGGTATAGATGCTGCCCGGAATAAATCCAGTATTGTATCCAACTTCAAAAACGCCTCTTAAATTTGGCGTCGCTGTAAATGCAGGAATTTTAACACGGTCACTAAAATTATTACAGCCTTTAGTTTTTGTTACTTTTTGCACCCAAATACTATCAGAAATATCGCCTTCGGCGTCTGTAAATTCCAATGAAAAAATGATGGCAGAAGCCCCCGAAAAAACCTTTCCGTTAACCGACTTAAAAGTGAGCTGGGGTTTTGTGGTATAGGTATCTTTATTGCAAGCAAATATGGTTACAATAATTGCCGTTAATATCAATAATTTTGCCTTCATTCGTGTAGGTTTCTACTCAAATTTAGTAAAACAAACCAATCAACCACTGTGTTGCCCATAGATGTTAACAATATTTTCTCTTCGGAGCCTAGTTTGTTTAACCAAACAGCGCTAGACCTCTTTGCTTATCAGTACAGCGGTAATCCGGTGTATCGGCGGTGGTGTGATCTGATTTTACCTGCCCAGCACCCTAAAAATGAGGCGGGTCTGCCTATACTTGAACATTATACCTCCATACCAGCAATGCCCATTGGGTTTTTTAAATCTGAAACCGTGCAAACTGGCAATTACGAGCCAGCACTTTTTTTTGAAAGTAGTGGCACTACCGGAACGATTCAAAGCAAGCATTATATTAAAGATGAAAGCGTTTATCACCAAAGTTTTTTAACAGCTTTTGAAGCAGTTTACGGCCCGGTAAATGATTGGTGTATTATTGGATTGTTGCCTGCTTATTTAGAGCGGCCACATTCGTCACTGGTATACATGGTGGAGCATTTAATTAAAGTATCTAATCATGCACAGAGTGGATTTTATTTATACGATCATGATGCATTAGCACATACATTAAAACTAAACGAAGCAGCGGGACAAAAAACACTTTTAATTGGCGTTACGTTTGCTTTATTAGATTTTGCACAAAATTTTCCAATGCCACTTTCTTATACCACTATTTTAGAAACGGGTGGCATGAAGGGCAGAAGAAAAGAGTTAACTAGACAGGAAGTGCATGGGGCATTAATAGATGCATTTAAGGTGACGTCTATTCATGGTGAATACGGCATGACAGAATTATTATCACAAGCATACGCAACTGGAAATGGCTTGTACAAATGTCCGCCTTGGATGCGCGTACTCGTTAGCGAAGAAGAAGACCCGCTAACCATAAAAACCAATGGTAGAGGCACTTTACAAGTTATTGACCTCGCTAATATACATAGCTGTGCCTTTATCGCCACAGAAGATGTAGGCGCCGTTTATGAAGATGGCAGCTTTGAAGTTTTTGGCCGAATAGATCATTCGGCCCTACGTGGTTGCAGCTTAATGGTTGTCTAAAAATTTACGCGAACGCAAAAACAGTTTTATACACTTACATTAAAATCACGAAGTGCATCATTTAAACTTGTTTTTAAATCGGTACTTGCTTTACGCTGACCAATAATTAAAGCACAGTTTACTTGATATTCACCTGCATTAAACTTTTTAGTAGTAGTGCCCGGAATCACCACAGATCTTGCTGGTACACGTCCTGTATATTCTACCGGTGTAGATCCGCTTACGTCAATAATTTTTGTTGATTGTGTTAATACCACATTGGCGCCTAATACTGCTTCTTTTTCTACAATAACACCTTCTACCACAATACTTCTGCTACCTAAAAAACATCCGTCTTCGATAATAACAGGACTTGCTTGTAGTGGTTCTAATACACCGCCAATACCCACGCCACCACTCAGGTGTACGCCTTTACCAATTTGTGCGCAACTACCAACCGTTGCCCAGGTATCAACCATGGTACCGGCATCTACATACGCACCAATATTTACATAGCTTGGCATAAGCACTACCGAGCTAGCAATATAAGAACCGTAACGTGCCACTGCTGGAGGAACGGCTCTAACGCCTAATTCTTTGTAGTTACTTTTTAATAACATTTTATCGTAAAACTCAAAAGGAGGAAGCTCCCAAGTTTGCATTTGTTGAATGCCAAAATACATTAGGATGGCCTGTTTAACCCACTCGTTTACGACCCACTTGTCACCTTCTGGAGATGCTACACGCAAACGACCTTTGTCCACATCTTCAATCACAGCTCTTACAGCGTCACTGTAGGTAGCTTCTTTTAATAAATCTCTATTTGACCAGGCTTCAATTATTAAATTTTGTAAAGACATGCTTAATTTTTTTGCAAACATAAGCAAGACATCTTTAACTACCATTATCTAGGTTAATTCTCGACAACAATTTGTAATTTGCCCCAGTGAGCCCTCAGTTTAACACAGATATTGAAGCTTGTTTAACCGTTTTAGAAAGCGGGGGCCTTATTTTGTACCCCACCGATACCATTTGGGGTATTGGCTGCGATGCTACCAATGAATCTGCCGTAGAAAAAATATTTACATTAAAAAAGCGCATCGAAACCAAGGCCCTTATTGTGCTCATTGCAGATGAACGTTCGCTACTCCAATATGTGGCGAGCCCGCACATCGAAGTGTTTGATTATATCGCGGGTGTTTCAAAACCTACCACCATAATTTATGAGAATGCCATTGGGCTCGCTTCTAATTTATTAGCAGAAGATGGATCTGTGGGTATTCGTATTTGTGCCGATGAATTTTGTAAGCACCTCATCAAACGGTTTAGAAAACCTATTGTAAGTACATCGGCTAATGTATCTGGCTTTCCACCACCTAAAGTATTTTCAGATATTGATATTGCTGTAAAACAAGGGGTGGATTATGTGGTAAATTACCGTCAAGATGATACGACACCAGTTGAGCCTTCTGCTGTAGTGAAATGCGCTAAAGACGGGCGTTTCACAATTCTGAGACCCTAATTGTTTCCTTTTGTTTTCTTTTGGTTAAATTTGCCATATGCATCGCATACTTGTTATTCAAACTGCATTTATTGGAGATGTTGTACTCGCAACAGCCATGCTAGAAAATTTGCATGCGGCATACCCATCTGCAAAGCTTGATATTTTGGTAAGGCAAGGTGCTGATGAACTTTTTAAAGATCATCCATACATCAATCAAGTGCATGTGTGGGATAAAAAGAAAAATAAATACCAGCATCTTTTTGAAATCATAAAAACCATTAGGCGCATCAAATACGACGTGGTCATTAATGTACAGCGGTATTTAGCCACCGGCATAATTACAGTTTTATCAGGCGCTAAAAAAACAATTGGTTTTGATAAAAATCCACTTGGTTTTTTATTTTCAGAAACCGTGAAGCACTCGTTTGGGGCCGCATTGCACGAAACATCGCGCAACCATGCACTGCTTAAATCTTTAACAACAGCGCCTGTAGCAAAGCCAGCACTGTATCCGTCCGCAGCAAATTTTGCAGCGGTGCAAAAATGGCAAGGCGCGCCTTATATATGCATGTCGCCAGGATCGGTGTGGGAAACAAAAAAAATGCCCGCACAAAACTGGATACAACTTATAAATGCGGCACCTACTAACTACACCATTTATTTAATGGGCGCCCCTAACGAAAAAGATTTGTGCGAAGAGATACTGAGTGGTTCATCAAGAGAGGATGTGTTTAATATAACCGGTCAACTAAACTTGTTAGAAGCAGCAGCGCTCATTAAAGGTGCGCATTTAAATTATGTGAATGATTCGGCACCGATGCATTTAGCTTCTGCTACCAATGCACCTGTAGCTGCCATATACTGTTCTACCATTCCGGCATTTGGGTATGGTCCATTATCGGACACACAATTTATTGTAGAAACGCTGGAACCCTTGGCCTGCAAGCCCTGTGGCCTGCATGGAAAAAAGGCTTGTCCACTTGGGCATTTTAACTGTGGCCATAGCATTACAACCGCTCAATTACTAGCGCCTCTTTCGCTTATATAAATGAGCAAAGCGCTACATTTGCAGTGCATGGAAATTAATTGTTCACCACTCGAAACCCAACTCTTTAAAAAAATAGGTGCCGCAGCAGATAAGCTGGGTGTGCCTGCTTATTTAATTGGTGGATTTGTGCGTGATAAAATTATTGGACGTCCTACCACCGATGTTGATGTGGTTTGTATTGGAGATGGTATTGAATTAGCACATGAAGTGGCAGCACTATTTTCACCAAAGCCAACGGTTGCTTTTTTTAAAACATTTGGAACGGCGCAAATAAAAATTGATGATTTTATTATTGAATTTGTAGGCGCCCGCAAAGAAAGTTATGCAGCAGATAGTAGAAAGCCAAGTGTAAGCCCCGGCACTATCGAAGATGATCAAAATAGAAGAGATTTTACCATCAATGCACTTGCTATTGGTTTACATGAAGCAGCTTTTGGCAAATTGGTAGATCCGTTTGGCGGGTTACAAGCCATTCAGGATAAAATCATTAAAACGCCTTTAGCACCGCATCAAACTTTTAGTGATGATCCGCTGCGCATGTTAAGAGGTATCCGTTTTGCTTGTCAGTTAGGATATACTATTGTGCCTGAAACGCTGGATGCTATAGCAGATAGTGCACACCGCATAAGTATTATATCGCAGGAGCGTATTACCGAAGAACTTAATAAAATTATGCTCTGCGATAAACCATCGGTAGGGTTTGATTTACTTTTTAAAGTAGGGTTACTCCATAAAATATTTCCGCAACTTGTTGATCTCTATGGTGCCGAAAATATTGACGGCATGGGTCATAAAGATAATTTTTACCACACACTGCAGGTGCTGGATAATATGGCAGAAAGTACGCCTGATTTGTGGTTACGTTGGGCGGCATTACTACATGATATAGCAAAGCCAGCTACTAAAAAATTTGAAGAAGGATTTGGATTTACGTTTCATGGTCACGAAGTAGTGGGTGCGCGCATGGTGCCTAAAATATTTACCAAACTAAAACTTCCTTTAAACGAGAAAATGAAACTCGTGCAAAAGTTGGTGTTGCTCCATTTGAGGCCCATTAGTTTAACCAAAGAAAATATTACGGATAGTGCCATTAGGCGTTTAATTTTTGATGCCGGCGAAGAGATTGAAAGTTTGATGCTTTTGTGCAGTGCCGATATCACCAGCAAAAACAAGCAAAAAGTAAAGCGCTATTTGCAAAATTTTGAAATGGTACGCACCAGAATTCAAGAGGTAGAAGATGGGGACAGGCTCCGTAATTGGCAGCCACCGGTAACTGGAGAAATGATCATGGAAACCTTTGGGTTATCGCCTTCCAAAGAAGTGGGCATCCTCAAAGACGCCATTAGAGAAGCTATTTTGGATGGTATCATCCCCAACGAATATGAGGCAGCTACAAAGTTTATGCTTGAAAAAGCAGCTACTTTAGGCCTTCGCCCCGTATAAATAATTGTATTTTAGCAAAATAAACAAAAGAGCATGGCTGTTTTAAAATTTAGGGTGTATTTAGAAGAAGATGACGCGGTGTACAGAGACATTTGTATCAAGCATACACAAACTTTTGCAGAACTACATTACGCTATTTTAAAAGCGTATGAATTTGATACCAAACATCAGGCTACTTTTTATAGAAGTAATGACAAGTGGTTGCAAGGCCGCGAAATAAGTTTTGAAGTCTACGATAAAAAATATGTGGCACCACCATTATTAATGGCTGACACAGCTATTGGAACAGAAATTATCAATACCAATCAAAAGTTTGTGTACGAATACGACTTTGCAAAAGGTTGGTTGTTTTTAATTGAACTGATTCACGTGAGTAAAGAAACCGACGCCTCATTAACCTATCCGCTCGTTACACGCACAGAGGGTATTGGTCCGCAGCAATATGGTACCAAAAGTCTCTTAGGTAATAAGTTTGCCGACATCGAAGAAAAATATGATTTATCAGAAGCTGCAGATGGTTTTGGTGAAGAGGGTGATGATGAAGAGGGTGGTAGTGATGAAGCAGATGACGATGTTGTAGACACGCAAGACGAATATGGACAAGACGAATATTAATAAAGTCTTAGCACTACTTTCAAACAGTAGTGATATTCATCCAAAACAACCCACGGTAATTATTATTGTAGGCCCTACAGCAGTGGGTAAAACAGCGCTTGCTATTGAAGTCGCCAATCATTTTAATACATCTATTATTTCTGCCGATTCGAGGCAGTGTTACCAAGAACTTTCTATTGGCGTTGCAAAACCTACAGCCACAGAACTTGCTGCAGCAAAGCATTATTTTATAGATACGCATTCCATAAACGAAGAGGTCAATGCAGGTGTTTTTGAAAAATATGCACTAGACGCAGCTGCTCAAATTTTTAAAACAAATACAGTAGCAGTAATGGTAGGTGGTACAGGTCTTTACATTAAATCTTTTTGTGAAGGCATAGACGCTATGCCAGGTATTGACCCTGCACTTCGAAATAGTATTATAGAAGATTATACAACAAACGGATTAAGTTGGTTGCAAGAGCAGGTGCAAAAAAATGATCCGATTTACTGGAACCAAACTGCTGAGCAAAATAATCCACAGCGCCTCATGCGCGCACTTGAAATGGTACGTGCAACTGGTAAATCCATTACTCATTTTCAGTTAGCACAAAAAGTTACAAGACCTTTTAATATTTTAAAAATAGGGCTTTCTATGCCCCGTGAAATACTCAACGAGCGCATTAATAGTAGGGTAGACGCTATGATGAAAGAAGGTTTGTTGCAAGAAGTTTCAAACCTCTTACCAAGTGCGCATGTAAATGCATTACAAACAGTGGGCTACCAAGAAATATTTGCACAATTACGTGGTGAAATTTCTTTACAAGATGCCGTAGTGCAAATTAAGCAACATACCAGACAGTATGCCAAACGTCAGATGACTTGGTTTAAAAAAGATGCTGCAGTAAACTGGTTAGAACTTAATTCCAAAAGTTAACATCACCGTTCCTCTAGAACCTGTTTGCGCCGCAAATGTATTAGGCTTGTCGTTTAAGCGGTATGCAAATTGAACGTCTTTGTTCATAACATGCGCATAGCTTAAATCAATAAAAATACCATGGTCTCTGTAGCCAATACCGCCTGTGGCAAGCATTCTACTAGCATCTAATTCTTTGTCTGCGTAGGGGCTGCCATAGTATGCACCACCTAATCTAAACATCACGGTATGAAATTTTATTTCACCACCTAGCTTAATATTAAAGTTGCCTCGGTAGGTTTCTTTGATGACATCGTTTACTTGTTGGTAGTAACTTTTACCTGCAATACTTAAACCTCCAATTTCTGAGTGATCAGCTTCGGAAAATCTTGAACTCTTATAGTTTACATATTCAATATCACCACTTAAAAAAGCACGTTGTTTGCGAGTGTCTTTTACTTCTCTAAAAACATAACTCGCACTCGCAGTTGCTCTCCAAGGTGTAATGAGTGTATAAACGCTCTCTCCTGCATTGCCACTATTCAGCGCATTACTGTTTGCTGATCTAGTGCGTGCATAAGATTCTGTGTTGGCAATCATTGAAGCCCTTACTTCATCTTTAAATCCGATGATTTGAGGGGTGTGAAAGGCAACGCCCACACGCCAAAATTCGGTAGGCTTATAAATGGTTCCGAGTTTTAAACCCATACCAATACCTCTAGAAGAAAAACTTTCTTGGAAGGTGAAACTTTCAAATTGGTTATTGGGGTTATTGGTGGCGTCTTTTTCGGTGTAGGTGAGTTCGCGATTGTAATTGATGATTGGAATGGTTAAGCTTCCGCCTACATACATTTTGTCATCCATATTGCCTGCAAGGCCAAGCGCTAGTTCGTGGTAACCTCCATTTGTGTTGGCGTCATAGCTTTGGTTAACACCTGTAGATATAGGCACCATGCTTTGGTAACCATCAAATCTACCCTGAGCGTTGTTAGACGTGTCAATTAAAAAAGTTCGGAACGCAAGTGATGATCCAAAAATATAATTACTAAGTGCAGCATTGGTATCCGCTAAATCACGGGTAAGTTCTTCGAGGTATTGCTCCGAAAAAGAACTCATATTATTGAAGCCTTTAAATGTAACCCTGTTGTTATAATTAGCAACTTGATTGATAGAAATTGCAACAGCATTGCTGGTCCATTTACTTTTTCTAACGTTGCTAGATCCAAAAATAAATCCACTTGTACCGTAGAGCATATTGTTTTTTGAGCTGCTACTATCGGAACCTCTATAATTAAATTTATTATTGTTGAAGTTCATGCCTGGCGACATGACAAATTCAGATGTTTTAAATAAACCAAGTCCTGCAGGGTTTACGTGGTTGGCTGTAATATCTCCACCCAATGATCCCATCACACCACCAGTAGCTATATTTCTGGCAGAACCATTTTGAGTAAACCAAGCAGTGCGAAGTGCATAATCTGGTTGTTGTGCAAATAAGTTTGTAGCAAATAATATTGCGACAGCGAGTATGGTTACTTTCATAAATGTTTGATTGAATCCTTTACAACTAGTTATCTCTTCCTCCTCTACCACTTGTTGCGCTAGAGCCGGTGCTTCTTACACCACCACTATTGCCACCTGCACTACTAGAAGGCATAGCGGGTGCGCTATTGTTTGAGTTTGAAAAACTTCTGGAAGGTCTGTCCCAACTATTGTTGTTTACAGCACCTGCAACAGTTGTTGCGGTAGAAAACACGCGTTTTACAAGGTTCCCAAAACTATTACTATTGTTTCCTGTTTCAAAAACGCCCGTTTTTGGATTACGGTAGCCTAAATTGATGTTACCGTAGGTTCTATTTTTAAACGCGGAAACATTAGATCCTGCACCTCCGCCAATATTTATCCTTGGATTTTTAAAAGCTATGATGGTGCTAATTGGATTCATAAAAGGATTGCCCCAGCCAAAACCAGGGTTGAAGCCAAAAGCAGGATTGAACCCAAATCCTGGATTAAATCCAAAACCCGGCATGAACCCATTATTACAGCCGCAATTAAAGTTGTACCTGAAGTTGTTGAAATTATTATTGAAGCGGTTACCCATAAAATCAAAACGACTATCGTTCCAATAGCTGAAATCATCGATGCAATTAAAACGGAACCTATTATTTAATTTAAGGCGTAAAAAACGGTCTTCCTGTGCCTCAGAATAGCGGTCAAATTGCTCTCTGGCTTCTTCTTCACGCTCTAATTCTTTTTTATTGACGCCGTTAGCAGGCGAATAGTAAACGTCGTCGGGTGTTTGCCCAGCTTCATAAATGGTGCCGCAACTGGTTGCAAAAACAAGTAAAACTGCTACTGATAGGAGGTTAGTTTTCATGGCAGATAGGTATTAAGGTGTACTATTATGCGAAGTTACATACATTTGCGGTGCAGGCAACCACAATTACAGGATTGGTATCAAATATCTAAACTAACGATTGTAAGCCTATTATTTTGTTAAGAATATTGTAATTCAATTATGAGTAAGGAAATAACCCCAAGAGCCCAGGATTATTCGCAGTGGTACAACGATTTAGTGATTAAAGGAAGCCTCGCAGATCATAGTGCGGTAAGAGGTTGTATGGTAATTAAACCATATGGGTTTGCACTCTGGGAAAATATGCGTGATGTACTTGACAAAATGTTCAAAGACACGGGTCACCAAAATGCCTACTTCCCTTTATTTATTCCCAAAAGTTTATTTGAAGCCGAAGAAAAAAATGCAGAAGGTTTTGCAAAAGAATGTGCGATTGTTACGCATTACCGTTTAAAAACAGATCCTAATAATAAAGGAAAATTAATTGTAGATCCAGAAGCAAAGCTAGAAGAGGAATTAGTGGTGCGTCCAACCTCTGAAGCGATTATTTGGAATACCTATAAAGGATGGATTCAATCGTATCGTGATTTACCAATACTTGTAAATCAGTGGGCCAATGTGGTGCGCTGGGAAATGAGAACCAGACTTTTTTTACGTACTGCCGAGTTTTTATGGCAAGAAGGTCATACCGCGCATGCTACTAAAGCAGAGGCTGTAGAAGAAACAACCAAAATGCTAGATGTGTACGCCGATTTTGTAGAAAATTGGATGGCGCTTCCGGTGATTAAAGGTGTTAAAACCCCCAACGAGCGTTTTGCTGGTGCCGAAGACACATATTGCATTGAGGCTATGATGCAGGATGGGAAAGCTTTACAGGCAGGAACCTCTCACTTTTTAGGACAAAATTTTGCGAAAGCATTTGATGTTAAATTTTCTGATAAAAACAATAACCTCGAATACGTTTGGGCCACCAGTTGGGGTGTGAGTACTCGTTTAATTGGTGCACTCGTGATGGCGCATAGTGATGATCAAGGGCTTGTGTTACCTCCAAAAATTGCACCACTACAAGTAGTGATTGTACCAATTTTTAAAGGTGACGAACAAAAAGCAGCGATCGATGCAAAAGTAACTGTAATGATGGCCGAATTAAAAGCGCTGGGTGTTTCTGTTAAATATGATGATAGTGATAATGCAAGACCCGGATGGAAATTTGCAGAATATGAAATGAAAGGTGTACCGGTAAGAATTGCGATTGGTGCAAGAGATTTAGAACAAAATATTGTGGAAGTGGCGAGACGTGATACCAAAGAAAAAGCAAATGCTTCGATAGATGGTATTGGAATACACGTTAAAAATTTACTAGACGAAATCCAGCAAAATATTTTTAATAGAGCCAAGGCATTTAGAGATGATCATATCACTGAAGCCAATACCTGGGAAGAGTTTGTTCAACTACTAGACACCAAAACTGGATTTATTAGTGCGCATTGGGACGGCACACCAGAAACGGAAGACAAAATTAAAGAACAAACCAAGGCTACCATTAGATGTATTCCTTTAGATAATAAGCAGGAAGCGGGCACTTGTATTTTATCGGGCAACCCTTCTACACAGCGCGTTTTATTTGCGAGGGCTTATTAATCTATGAAGAAACAAAAAGAGTACCATCCATCCATGCAGCCCTACCTTGACGGGCAGGTGATATTATTTGATAAGCCACTCAAATGGACGTCTTTTGATATCATTAAAAAAGTGCGCTATCAAACGCGTATTGCAAAAGTGGGTCATGCCGGAACACTCGATCCTTTAGCTACAGGACTTCTTATTGTTTGCACGGGAAAATTTACCAAGCAAATCAATGATTATATGGGCATGGAAAAAGAGTATACCGGTACTATAACACTGGGTGCTACAACGCCCACTTTTGATTTAGAAAGTGAGCCTACTAATATTACCTCTTTAGAAAATATTACGGAACAAAAAGTATTGGATGCCACTGCTCAATTTACCGGAGCCATTATGCAAATGCCACCGATGCACTCTGCTATAAAAAAAGATGGACAGCGCCTTTATTATGCAGCGCGAAGTGGGGAAGTCGTAGAAATAGATCCAAGACCCGTTACGATTTACGAATTTGAAATTACAAATATTGAATTACCCGTTGTGCATTTTAGAGTACGCTGTAGTACAGGAACTTATATTAGAAGCTTGGCCAACGACTTTGGTGCAGCCCTTGGTGTAGGCGGGTATTTAAGTAGTTTGAGAAGAACAAAAATTGGATCTTTTGCAGTAGAAGATGCCATGCAAATTACTGCGTTTGAACAGCATATTACTATGCTAAAAGGGGAGACCAATACCGAACTGTAAAGCCAGGTTATTTACTTTTAAACCAGAGGCGCGCGTTTCAGTTATAGCAAAATTGTTAAAGCTCATCCATCCATTGTTTTGCTGACGTGCCGGGTCTTTAACGCGGTAAGCTAAATCAAAGCGTAATAAAAAATACGAAAAGTCAAGCCTAAGTCCAGTCCCTAAACCAATGGCAAGGTCTCTTCCAAAATTTTTAAATGTAAAATGAGCATCAGGCTCTATCGCATTTTTTTTAACGTTCCAAATATTTCCAATATCAGCAAATACAGCGCCGCCAATTTTTACTGATGAAAAATCTGCCACTGTAAAACGGTATTCAATATTTGTTTCGAGTTGCATGTCGCCAAAACGGTCTCTATAGGAAGAGTTAACCGTATCGCTAAACACAGAGCTTCCAAGGCCTAGTTGCCTTAAACCCCATGCACGCATACTGTAGGGTCCACCCGCAATAAACTGCTTAAAAAAGGGTAAGCTTTTGCCAATAACAGGGTCGGAACCATAGTTGTAACCAAAGCCAGCAAAGGCACGGTATGCCAGTTCAGATTTTGGATACCTGTTTAATTGACGGTATTCTGTTTCTGTTTTAATATAGCGGTAAATATTATTTTTTATGCTCGGAAATAATTCAAAAATGGCACCTGCTTCTTCGGCGCTAATGCGGAGGTAGTGGCTTCTATTTTTGTGCTTGACACTGTTAACCGTTCTTATAAAAGAAAAACTTTGGCTAAAAATATTGCCTTCATTAAAAGAGGCTTGCAAAAACGGGTTGTTTTTGATAAGGCTATCTAGTCCTGCAAGCCTGCTAATACTATAGAGTTCAAGATTGAGTGGTTTGTAGAGCCAAATGTTATCACCGTTCTTTTTTTGTTGATGCCACTCGTAACCAATACTTGTAACTAAAGATTTTAACTGATAGTAATCTTTTCTATCAACATAAGAACCATTCACAGAAATAAGCGTACGTTGGTTATCTAAAGCTTTTATTTTTTTCCAATTTTTAAAGGGCTGCATGATATGCGGAATGGCATACGTGTGTCCAGCATTGATTAAAAATGTTTGTACAATATTATTATCTGTGGCACCAATTAAATTTAGTTCTACCCCGGTTCTAAAACTAGTTACCGATTGAATGGCTTGCTTCCAAACGTTGCGATTGGTATAATTTAAATTGGTAGAAATTCCAAGTGTATTACCGGTTACAATATCTGCAGAGTTACGGCTACCCTCTAAATCAATGGAAGCACTTTGCTTGATGGCAGGCACTAAAAACAAATGAATATCAAGGCTGTCTTTTGCAGTTCTTAAAATACGCGCATCTACTTGTTGCCATGCCCCAATTTGTCCAACAGTATTGAGTGTTTTATAATAGAGCCCTTCATTGTAGAGGGTTCCAGGGTATAAATAGTTGTGTTGTAAAAGAGGTTTGCTACTAAACTTTCCGGTTTTATTGTGAAATATAATTTGCTTGTTAAAATTATTCGTTAAATATTTATTTCCAATTAAAGTATCTGGTGATTCATAAATACTTACTTCTGGATAAAAGTGTACGGCTCTAATGGTAAAAGGCGTTGTTTGAACCGAGTCTAATGCCTTTTTATTTTTGATAACAATATCCCAGTTAATATTTGATTGTTGTTTGGCCTGAATACTGTCGATTCTATTAATTTGTTGAAAGGGGTTGGTAACAATTTTTAATAATTTGGTGTCTACGGTATCAACTTCTGCTACTAAAATTTCTTTGTTGAAACCATAGTAGCCATTGCTTCTGTAAAGACTAGTTAATCGTTCCAAATCTTGACTAATGGCTTCTTTGGTATACACGCTGCCTTTTATAAGACGGCTTTCTTTATTATTTTGATAGGTAAGGGCTTGTAAGCTACTATCCTCAATAGCATAAGCCACTTTGTTTACAAGTGTTTTGCTACCCGGTGTTATGCGAAGTACTATATTGGTTTGTAGCTGATCGCCTACCGTGTCAATTCTTACAGTATCTGAAAAGGTGGCCCTGTAAAAACCCCTTGTTTGCATAAAGGCATTCATGAAACTAACAGAACGCTGCAAATTGATGGGTTCAAATACTGCAGGCTGCTTCATTTTATAAAAAAAGCCAAATTTTTGAATCCTTCTGATACGAATACTGTCGTCCCAGTAATTATCTAGTTCGGTAGTTAATTGTTTTTTCTCATCTTTGGACCCTGTTCCGGCAATTTCAATTTTATTGTTGTAAACAAATGGCTTGTTAACAGGGTAGTTGACAACCGTTGTTCGGCGTTGTTCGGAACAGCTAACTAGCAAACAAATCACTACAATTGTGACAAGGGTGCTGGCTAAATGATTAAAATTGCTTACTAAACGCATAACGATGGTAACGAAGTCTGAGCTCAAATATATTCAATCTTTGTCCGACAAAAAAGTTAGACTTGAAACCGGTTGTTTTATTGCCGAAGGCGTAAAGCTGGTAGGTGAAATGATTGCTGCAGGCTATCCTTTAAAAGCCGTGTATGCGATTGATAGTTGGGAGTCGCCAGATGCAAGTATTGAAGTAAACCGTGTTGAGGCATTTGAACTTGAAAAAATGAGTTTGCTTCAAACACCCAATCAAGTATTAGCGGTTGCCCTGATGCCTCAAAAAACAAAGGAAATTGATGTAGCTGGACAATTAACCATTGTCTTAGATGGTATTCAAGACCCTGGAAATTTAGGTACGATTATTAGAACCGCAGATTGGTTTGGCATTCAGCAAATTGTAGCGAGTGAAGACACGGTAGATGTGTACAATTCAAAAGTAATTGGCGCAACCATGGGTAGTTTTATGCGCGTGCAGGTGAATTATAAAAATTTAGCAGCGTGGTTGCCTACTATAAAACTTCCAGTGTATGGCGCATTCCTAGAAGGTGAAAATGTTTTTACAACCAAAGCACCTAAGCAAGGTTTACTTGTAATTGGTAGTGAAGGGAAAGGTATTAGAGAAAATATCATTGACTTTGTGACGCATCCGGTAACCATTCCTAAAACTGGAGGCGCAGAATCTTTAAATGCTAGTATCGCCGCAGGAATTATTGTTGCGCAGTTGACGCGCTAATTATTTGAATTCGATTGCTTTTACTGGACTCACTTTTGGTATGAGTAGGGTGGGTAAAAACAGAGATATAAAACATACCACACTGGTGCCAGCGCAAACAGCGGCTACTTGCCACCATATCATTTTAATGGGTGCCACTGTAATATAATAAGACGCTTCGTCGAGTGTGATAAAGCCGGTAGCTTGTTGTAATAAACAAATGCCTACGCCAATAATCAGTCCAAATCCAACTCCAGCAAGGGTTATAAAGGAGGCGTATACAATAAATATTTTTTGGATGGTCCAGTTTGTTGCGCCCATCGATTTTAAAAGTCCAATCATATTGGTACGCTCTAACATTAAAATAAGCAGGCAAGTAATTAAATTAATGAGTGCCACAATACCCATTACAATAAATACCACATTTCTGTTAACGTCCTGAATGTCGAGCCAGTCAAAAATATTGGGATAAATTTCTCTGATGCTTTTACTCATCCATTCTGAAGGTAGTGCGTTTGATAAACCACTACTAATAGCGTCTACATTTTGATATTGATCAACAAAAACTTCGTAGCCTCCAATTTGATCGGGCTCCCAATTATTGATGCGCCTAATTAAATTAATATCTGCAATCATAAATAATTTATCATACTCGTCTATGCCGGTATGATAAAAGCCAACCACTACTAATTTGCGATAGGTTTTTTGTGCATCTGCATTTGTAGAAACAAAATGCACTTTGATGGTGTCATTTAATTTTATTTGTAGCTGTTTAGCGACAGCGTCTGAAACAATGGTTTCTTTACTATACAAACTATCTGCAAACTGCATCCATCTGCCGGCTACTAAAAACTTTTTTAGTGCGGTATGGTTTTCATTTTTTTCGATACCTTTTATAAGTACGCCTTCAATTTCAGTGTTGGATTCTAATACTGCAGATTTTGTGGCAAAACTTTGATAGGATACCACGCCCAGTGCCAAGGCCAAGCTATTTTCTACTGCTTTGTTTTTGGTGAGCGGTAGCTCCTCGGAAATCAAGGATTTGCCCGTTTCATATTTTTGCACCCGAATATGCCCCCAGAAGCCAAAAATTTTATCCGCTACTTTTTCCTGAAATCCATTTACAAAAGCAAGGGTAATAATCATGGCTATAATGCTCACAGCAGTAGCTGCCACCGATAGCCGGATGATAAATCTGGAAAAACTTTGCTGCTTGTTAAAGGCGATGCGTTTGGCAATATGGTAGGATAGGCCCAAAAAGGTTGTTTTGGTAAAATTACGAATAGTATTTTTGTAAGCATGAATCTATCCCATAAATATTGGACCAGTTGGCTACTATTACTCTTTGTTGTTGTTACAGCCAGCAAAGCGCAGCGTGCACCGGACCAAATTTATATGTCCAATATTAAAACGGCAATTCTATTTCAGCAAAACGATCAACTTTCTATACCCCTTATTAGGCTTCAATCGTCGGATGCATTAGAACTTCATTTCGATGACCTTTCGGGCGTGCCTAAAAATTATTTTTATACGTTTCAACTTTGCAACGCTGACTGGACACCTGCTATGTTAAATCCATTTGATTATATTGGAGGCTTTCCTCAAAATCGAATTAGCATGTACCGTGTATCGAGTGTTTCAGCAACACGTTATGTGCATTATCAAGTGCTCTTACCTGAAAAAAATTGTGTGCCTACAAAAAGCGGGAATTATATTTTAAAAGTTTTTTTAGATAACGATACCTCAAAACTTGCTTTTACAAAAAGGCTGTATGTGCTTGATGAAAAAGTAACGCTAGGTGCTGGTATCACACAACCTTATGGTTCTGACATTATGCGGACGCATCAAAAAGTGCAGGTAAATGTTGGTACCAAAGAGTTAAATATTTTAAGCCCTGCCAAACAAACCAAGTTGCTGATTCTACAAAATAATGTACATACAGATGCTGGCTTTATTACACAACCCACATTTATTAGAGGTAAAAATTTTGAGTATTCCACAGAAGATGCGCATCAAGTTTTTGAAGCCGGAAAAGAATACCGTTGGGTTGATATAAGAAGTTTAAGATTTGAATCGGACCGTGTTGTTAGAACAGATAGAAGTAAAAATCCAGTAACGATTACCGTGAAACCTGATTTTACAAGAAATGATCAGCGGGCTATTTTTTATATGGACACCAATGGTTGGACTTCGATTGCTAGTACCGAGCTGATTAACCCATGGTGGCAAGGCGATTATGCCAACGTTAATTTCACCTACGTGCCTGCTGGCTTAAAAGCGCTACCCAATAAAGAACTTTACTTGGTGGGGCAGCTTACTGGAAATACGCTTGGCGACACTGCAAAAATGGAATTTGACCCGGGTGTAGGGGCGTATACCAAAACAATGCTACTAAAACAGGGTTTCTATAATTATACCTACCTTACTAAAGAAAAAGGGGCTCCTTTTTACACAGCCTCTTTTGCCCCAACCGAAGGTAATTTTTGGGAAACCGAAAACGATTACACTGTTTTTTACTACTACAGGTCACTTGGAGGCCGTCATGACGAGTTAATTGGCTTTGCCAAGGTAAATTCACGAAATCAGCTCGGAATCAGATAGTTTGGCTTATTTAATCCGTTAAAAATTAGGGAGAATTGAGGGCAAACCTTACTTTTGCACCGGCAGGTCTTACACGACCAGC
>CANHCY010000027.1 GCA_947459295.1 Chitinophagaceae bacterium | reverse complement strand
TTACTAGGCCGTATGCTTCGTCAAAAACAAATTCCACACAACGTATTAAACGCCAAGCAGCACGCACGTGAAGCACAAATTGTTACCGAAGCAGGTTTAGCAGGCGCCGTTACCATTGCCACCAACATGGCGGGTAGAGGTACCGATATTAAATTGGGCGAAGGTGTTAAAGAAGCAGGCGGCCTTGCCATATTAGGTACAGAGCGTCACGAATCTCGAAGAGTAGACCGTCAGTTAAGAGGTAGAGCGGGACGTCAAGGAGATCCAGGATCTTCTCAATTCTTTGTTTCACTCGAAGATGATTTGATGCGCATGTTTGGTAGTGAACGTATTGCCAAAGTAATGGACTTTGCGGGCTACAAAGAAGGCGAAGTTATCCAGCACAGTATGATTACAAAATCGATTGAGCGTGCACAGAAAAAAGTAGAAGAAAATAACTTTGGTATCCGTAAGCGTTTGTTAGAATACGATGATGTAATGAATAAACAGCGTACCGTTATTTATGCAAAACGACATCACGCATTATTTGGTGAAAGACTAGCACTTGATTTAGACAACGCATTTTATGGCGTTGCAGAAGGACTTGTTTATGGCTTTAGAGAACAAAGTGATTTTGAAGGATTTAAATTAGCAGTCATTGTAAACTTTGGATTAGATACGGCCATTACTGAAATGCAGCTTAATAAAGAGAGCGCACAAAACGTTGCCGAACTTTTATACCAAGAAGCAATAGCGCATTATAACCGTCGCCGCGCCGATATGATGGCACAAGCCATGCCAGTATTTAAACGTATTCGTATACAACAAGGCAACCATATTGAAAATGTAATTGTGCCATTTACAGATGGTAAAAAAGCCATGGAGGTACTTGGTAATATGGATAAAACATTGGCTACAAATGGCGCAGCGCTTGTCAATGCGCTGGAAAGAACCATTGCACTTGCACATATCGACAATGCATGGAAAGAACACTTACGTGCGATGGACGATTTAAAGCAAAGTGTGCAAACGGCTACATACGAACAAAAAGATCCGCTCGTTATTTATAAAATGGAAGCTTTTGAGTTGTTCAAAAAAATGGACACTGAAGTCAACAAAGACATTATTGAATTTTTGTGTCATGCAACCATTCCTTTAACAGAAACGGATCAGGTGCAAGAAGGTCGTCAACAAAAAACCGACATGAGTAAGATGAGCGTTACCAAGCAAGATGCCGGAGCAGCGCCAACCGAAAATGATTATTACGATCCAACACCAGAAAAGCAACAGCCAATTACGGTGGGTCCAAAAATTGGAAGAAACGATCCTTGTCCTTGTGGTAGTGGTAAAAAATATAAAGCTTGCCACGGTAGAGACGCTGATTAATTTAATTTTTTATTGATGACATTAAACGCCTACATCGACCATACGATTTTAAAACCTACAACACTTGTTGCAGATATAGAAAAATTATGCGCCGAAGCGGTTGAGTATGGTTTTGCAGCCGTGTGCGTGCCACCCAATTTTGTTAAAACAGCAAAAGTGCTTGTGGCAGGTTCCTCTGTCAAAGTAGCGACCGTTATTGGTTTTCCATTTGGATATAGTGCTGTGGAATCAAAAATTGCTGAAATTATTTTAGCAGTAGTGGATGGTGCCGACGAATTAGATGTTGTGGCCAATATTAGTGCCATTAAAAATGGCGATTGGGCATTTCTTGCAAATGAGCTTGGTCATATTTTACCCATTGTTAGAAGCAAAGAAAAAGTGATTAAAGTAATCATTGAATCGGGTGTGCTAACGAACGATGAAATTATTAAGTGTTGTGAATTATATGGAGTAGCAGGCATCGATTATTTAAAAACATCTACTGGTTACGCCGAAAAAGGAGCCACTATTGAGGCGGTTCAATTATTTAAAGCGCACTTACCAGCAAATGTTCAAATAAAAGCGTCGGGGGGCATTAGAGATTATGCATTTGCAAGCGCGCTTGTTGCTGCAGGTGCCACTAGGCTTGGTTGTAGCGCAAGTGTTGCAATTGTTACAGGTGCGCCAGCTACAGGAAACTATTAAAGTTGTAACTTAGGTACCACTACAAATTGTTTGTAATGAAAAATAATATTGTTTGTTCTATCGCTTTTTTTATCACCGCTTTGTTTTTCGCGGTTGATGCGCGTGCAGCAGATACAACTGTTCTTATCAAAGACCCGCGTTTAGATGTTCTATCACAAAAGCAGGCATTGATTAATAAGCGTACCTCGCTACTTACCAGTAATGGTAAAGTGAAAGGCTTTAGAATTCAGATTACGAGTACCAATAGTCGAGACCAAGCTTTTAATGTAAAAACATTGGTCTTGTCAAAATTTCCAGATCAAAAAGTGTATACCACTTATCAGGCTCCCCTTTTTAAAGTTAGGGTAGGTGATTTTTTAAGAAGAGATGATGCGGAGAGATATAGAAAATTAATGCTCTCGATTTTTCCAACAGGTTTGTATGTGGTTGAAGATGTGGTGGAGGCTAAACTAGATGATATTGATCAATAAAATAACAAATTATTTATGAGTCAATTACAAGAAAAGATTAAAGCATTAGCAAAAGAATTTGCGCCTGCACAAATTGCAGTGCGTCATCATTTGCATGCTAACCCTGAATTAAGCTACCAAGAATTTAAAACAGCTGCCTATGTTAAAGCGCAGTTATTAGAAATGGGTATTGCTTCCGACGAAAAAGCAACCACAGGGCTTGTAGCAATTATTGAAGGAAAAAACCCTTCGAGCAGGGTTATCGCACTTCGCGCAGATATGGATGCGCTTCCTATTCAAGAACAAAATGACGTACCCTATAAATCAACGGTACCAGGCGTTATGCACGCTTGTGGTCATGATGTTCATACCACTATTTTACTCGGTGCTGCAAAAATTTTGCTTGCTACTAAAGATAGTTGGGAAGGCACTGTAAAATTATTTTTTCAACCCGGAGAAGAAAAAAATCCGGGCGGTGCCAGTTATATGATTAGAGATGGGGCACTTCAAAATCCAACACCCGAAGCAATTGTTGCACTTCATGTGCATCCAGGACTTGAAACTGGAAAATTAAGTTTTAGAAAGGGTCGTGTGATGGCAAGTGCCGATGAAATTTATATGACCATTAAAGGTCCGGGTGGTCATGCAGCTTCTCCGCATTTAGCGCCTGATACTATTTTAATTGCATCGCATGTCATTATAAGTTTACAACAAATTATTTCGCGTAACAGAAATCCAGTTTCGCCATCTGTATTATCTATTTGCTCGGTGCAGGGCGGTAATACCACCAATGTAATTCCATCTGAAGTAAAACTGATGGGAACCTTTAGAGCAATGGATGAAACTTGGCGTTATAAAGCCCACGAGTTAATTACTAAAACAGCAAAAGGTGTTGCAGAATCGATGGGAGCAGAAATTGACGTGCTTATTGATGTGGGGTATCCAACCGTAGACAATGATCCTGCATTTACAGATACCGCTTGGAAATTGGCGAATGAATACATGGGTGCTCAAAATGTTGTAGAAACAGAAATGCGTATGGGTGCCGAAGATTTTGGTTATTATAGCCAAGTGATTCCGGGTTGCTTTTTTAGGCTAGGTGTGCGCAACGAAGCTGCAGGAATTATACATAATGTACATACCCCACACTTTAATATCGACGAAAATGCCATTGAAATAGGCATGGGGATGATGGCCTGGCTTGGCGCAACCGCTCATAAATAGGGATTTACGTATTTTAGGCAAACAAGTGTTAGCCTTTCAGAATTAATGGTAAATTTGTAATTCGAACAAAACAATACAAATGGCAAAAAACAATGACCTCCGCAGAGAACAAGCCCTTGAATACCACGCGAGTGGAAGACCGGGAAAGATAGAGGTAGTGCCTACTAAAGAGGCTAAAACCCAGCGAGATTTGTCGCTTGCATATAGCCCGGGGGTTGCAGAGCCTTGTAAAGAAATTCATGAAAATATTGAAGAGGTATACAAATACACAGCTAAAGGAAATTTAGTAGCTGTAATTACCAACGGAACCGCAGTACTTGGGCTTGGTGATATTGGGCCAGAAGCGAGTAAGCCGGTTATGGAAGGGAAGGGTGTACTCTTTAAAATATTTGCAGACATTGACGTTTTTGATATTGAAATTAACGAGAAGGATCCCGAAAAGTTTGTTCAAATTGTAAAAGCATTGGAGCCAACATTTGGTGGCATCAATCTAGAAGATATTAAAGCGCCCGAATGTTTTTACATCGAGCAGCAGCTAAAAGAGCAAATGAAAATTCCGGTGATGCATGATGATCAGCATGGAACAGCCATCATTAGCGGCGCTGCACTTTTAAATGCATTGGAACTTCAAAAAAAGAAAATTGATCGTGTACGTTTTGTAGTGAATGGAGCTGGCGCAGCTGCTATGGCTTGCGTACAGTTGTATGTTGCACTCGGCGCGCGTTACGAAAACTTTATCATGTTTGATAAAGATGGCGTCTTGCACGAAGGCCGTACCGATTTAGATGCTACACGTAAAAAGTTTGCGGTAAAAAAATCTGATAGTACGCTTACAAAAGCGATGCGTGATGCAGATGTTTTTTTAGGTTTAAGTATTGGTGGTGTTGTAACACCCGACATGGTAAAGTCAATGGCAAAAAATCCAATTGTTTTTGCTATGGCCAATCCGGATCCTGAAATTTCTTACGAAGATGCAACAGCAGTGCGTAAAGATATTATTATGGCAACAGGCCGTACCGATTATCCAAACCAAGTCAACAATGTATTAGGGTTCCCTTATATTTTTAGAGGCGCACTAGATGTGCGTGCTACAAAAATTAACGAAGCCATGAAACTGGCTGCTGTTAAAGCTTTAGCAGAGCTTGCTAAAACAGCAGTGCCTGATATTGTAAACCTAGCGTATAACCAAAGCAGTATGAGTTTTGGTCCAGAATATATTATCCCAAAACCACTAGATCCTCGTTTGCTTTCTACAGTAGCGCCTGCGGTTGCTAAAGCGGCAGTAGAATCTGGCGTAGCACAAAAGCCTATTCAAAACTGGGATGCTTACACACTTCAATTAAATAAGCGTTTAGGTCTCGATAATCAACTGATACGTGTTATTGGTAACAAAGCAAGACGTGATCCTAAACGTTTAGTATTTGCAGAAGCCGACAATCAAAAAGTATTAAAGGCAGCAAGTATTATTTATGATGATGGTATTGCATATCCAATATTACTAGGTGATCCAATCAAAATAAATGCGATTGCTGAAGAACATAATATTGACCTCACAGATATTCCTATCATTGATTCACGTAGTGATGAAACAGAAGCTAAAAGAGAATTTTATGGTGAGCTTTTCTTTAAAAAGCGTCAGCGTAAAGGGTTTAACCACTATGAGAGTATTAAAATAATGAAAGACCGCAACCATTTTGGTTGTATGATGGTTGAAACTGGTGATGCAGATGCAATGCTTTCGGGCCTTACTAAAAATTACGCCGAAGCCATTAGACCAGCGCTTCAAATTATTGGTACCGAAGAAGGCGTTAAAAAAATTGCTGGCATGTATTTATTATTAACCAAACGTGGTCCCATATTTTTGGCGGACACAACGGTTAATTTTAATCCAACTGCCGAAGAGTTAGCAGACATTGCCATGATGGTTGCTAAAGAAGTAAGAAACTTTAACATCACACCGCGTATTGCCATGTTAAGTTATAGCAACTTTGGTAGTTCAGATTCTGCAGAGGCTAAAATTGTTGCAGAAGCTACGCGTATTTTAAAGCAGCGCAATCCGTCATTAATTGTAGATGGCGAAATGCAGGCAAGTATGGCTTTCAATAAAGAAATATTAAAAGACAATTACGCTTTTAGTGATTTAGTAGATGAGGATGTTAACGTTCTTATATTCCCTAATTTAACTTCAGGCAACGTTGCTTATAATTTATTAAAAGAAATTGGTGGCGCAGATGCGATTGGTCCCATTTTGTTAGGACTTAAAAAGCCTGTACACGTACTTCAATTAGGAAGCTCTGTAAGAAGCATCATTAATATGGCGCTTGTAGCAGTAGTGGATGCGCAGTTAAAATCGCGCATAGATACCGATGACGCCGTTCAGCGCAGTAGCTGGTGGAAGCGCCTCAAAAAGAAAAACAAATAGTTACCTTATTCTAGCATATGAACTTAATTACGCATTTCGGGAATTATTTGCTCATGTTAAAAGGCATGTTTACGAAGCCCGAAAACCTGCGTATGTATTGGAAGGAATTTGTGCATCAAGCAGTAGAAATTGGCATAGGTTCTTTACCTATTGTGGTTATCATTTCTGTTTTTTTAGGAGCAGTAACAACGGTGCAAACAACTTACCAGTTAGTTAGTCCACTTGTGCCGCTTTCTACCATTGCACAAATTGTGCGTGATGGCTTATTACTTGAATTATCGCCAACCGTTGTATGTATTGTACTTGCTGGTGTGGCGGGTAGTAAAATAGCGAGTGAACTTGGAAACATGCGAGTGAGTGAACAAATTGACGCACTGGAAATTATGGGTATCAATACCAAAAGTTATTTGATACTGCCTAAAATTATCGCATCCATGCTTGTGATACCATGCCTTATTACACTTTCTGTAGCACTAGGTATTTGGGGAGGTCGTTTGGCAGGACATTATACAGGACTCATTTCTACAGATATTTACGATGCAGGTCTGCGCGAAAATTTGAATACTTTTTATATCAATTTTGCACTTTATAAAGCCTACACATTTGCATTTATTATTAGTACCATTTCTGCGTATTATGGATACTATGTAAAAGGCGGCGCATTAGAAATTGGTAGAGCCAGTACCAGTGCCGTTGTGGTAAGTTGCATTTTAATTTTGATTTCCGATTACATATTGGCATTACTTCTTTTAGGTTAAACTACTTTTTTATGACACCTAATTTTGCTGCGTTTCATGCGTTAATTATGCATCCTATAAAATTTAGGTTGTATATGCTAGCCAAGCTTCCTATGGGATTTTTAGCGGGCCTTAAACTCATCCAATTAGAACCTGGTCAGGCTGCCGTGCAAGTAAAGTACAAGTGGCTTACACAAAACCCATTTGGCTCTATGTATTTTGCAGTACTTTCTATGGCCGCCGAATTTAGTACTGGTATTTTATGTCTCGCCAATATTTACAAATCTGATCCAGCCATTAGTATGCTAGTGGTAAAAATGGAATCTCATTTTTATAAAAAAGCGGTGGGTGTTATCACATTTACCTGTTCGGATGGTGATGCCATTATTGATATTGTTAAAACCGCTAAAGAAACAGGAGAAGGTGTTACGCTTGTAAGTAAATCTACTGGCGTCAATCAGAATGGCGAAGTTGTTGCCGAATTTTTTATTACATGGAGTCTTAAAGCAAAGGCATCCAAAAGTCTCACAGCAAAATAAAAATCATGAAAATTTCCTTTCACGGAGCAGCGCAAATGGTTACTGGTTCAAAACATTTGATTACACTAAATAGTGGCTTTAAAATTTTACTTGACTGCGGCATGTTTCAGGGGATGGGAAGAGAAACCCAAACGCTCAATAGTACCCTTGGGTTTGAGGCAGCGGGGGTAGATATTTTAGTATTATCGCATGCGCATATTGATCATTCGGGTCTTATACCTAAACTATATAAAGATGGTTTTAGAGGAAAGATATTTGCAACGCCAGCTACCAAAGATTTAGCAGCGGTTTTGCTTGAAGACTCTGCAGTTATTCAAAGAGACGATACAAAATTTATCAATAAGCGTAGGGCCAAGCAAGGGCTACCTCCCTTCGAAGCTTTATATGATTTAGAAGACGCCGCAGAAGCGCTTACATTATTTGAAGTTGCGGCTTACGACAAATGGACAAGTATTGCGCCTGGTGTAGAGCTTTTATTTACAGATGCCGGTCATATTATTGGTAGTGCATCTGTACATTTAAAAATTACTGAAAATGGCGAAACCAAGCAGATCACATTTAGTGGCGATATTGGGCGCTATAACGATGCTATTTTAAGAGCGCCTGCTGTTTTTCCGCAAGCCAATTATATAATTATTGAAAGCACTTACGGTAATAAACTGCATGACGAAGTGCATGGCACCCCAGACAGTCTCTTGTCTTGGATTGAAAAAACGTGTATCCATAAAAAAGGAAAATTAATTATTCCAGCGTTTAGTGTGGGCCGCACACAAGAGTTGTTGTATGCGCTTAATCAGTTGAGTATTGAAAAGAGACTACCTCGTATCCCAATTTTTGTTGATAGTCCATTAAGTAAAGAAGCGACCGAATTATTAAAACGTTACCCGCAATACTTTAATAAAACCATCAGAAAAATAATGGAGCATGACAATGATCCATTTGATTTTGATGGACTTACTTTTATAAGTTCGGTAGAAGAAAGTAAGAGACTCAATACACTTGAAGGGCCATGTGTCATTATTTCTGCGAGTGGTATGGCCGATGCCGGTAGGGTAAAGCACCATATCATGAACAATATTGGTAATCGAGACAACACTATTTTGATTGTTGGTTATTGTGAACCGAGGTCATTAGGCGGCAGATTATCAAGTGGCGTAGAAGAGGTAAAAATTTATGGCGAATATTATAAAGTAGGTGCCGAAATTGGTCAGATGCGCAGTATGTCTGCGCATGGTGATTATGAAGATTTGTGTCAGTATTTAAGTTGTCAAAATCCAGAACTTGTGTCGCAGTTATTTGTAGTGCATGGCGATTATGAAGTACAGCAAGATTTTGCTAAAAGGTTGGAGCGTAAAGGATTTGGGGAAGTGATTATACCGGAGTTGCACCAGTCGGTTGCATTAATTTGACGCCCTTCCAAACCAGTGATATCTGTTTTTAGCAATCCACTTGTAAATAGTGTCTCTCCATTTTTTGGGTACAAGCCTGCCAGCAGCTAAAAGCTTGTAAGGGAAGGATAGTTGTTTAGCTATTTCAATAATGGCATCCGATTCTATAAAGGTCTGGTTGTTTGCAATAAAAATTATTGAATTGATGTTTTGTAATGACGGGTATTTGGCAACTATAGCTGCGCCCTCTAAGCTGGATAGTGGAATTTGTTTTATTTGCTGTTTCTTGTCACCTTTGGTAACAAATTTGATGCTACTATTGCATAATTTACATCCGCTATCAAATAATAGTACCATCTTTTCCATACCCAAAAGTAAGTTACAATGTTTGCAGATCCTCAAATAATTATCAATACCGATGGAGAGGCTATTTATTATCCATTGGTATTTGATGGGACTGAGGCTCAAAACTTATTACAAGAACTATTGCAAAATATTGAGTGGCAGCATGATCAGGTAATTATGTTTGGAAAACAAATTACCACCAAACGAAAAGTGGCTTGGTATGCAGGTGAGGGTATTAGTTATACATACGCAGGAAAAAGAAAAGATCCATTACCCTGGCCTCCGTTTTTATTATCTATAAAAGAAAAGGTAGAAAAGCAAACGGGTGCAACTTACAATGCTTGCCTTTTAAACTTATACCATGCTGGTGACGAGGGGATGTCTTGGCACCGCGATAATGAAAAAGAAATAGTGCCTGAAAGTTCTATCGCCTCTTTAAGTTTTGGTGCCCCCCGAAAATTTGCTTTTAAACACGCTGTAACTGCCCAAAAAATAGAGCTCCTATTAGAGTCAGGCTCTGTTTTAGATATGCGCGGCCCTATCCAGCAGCACTGGCACCATGCACTGCCACCTTCTAAAAAAGTAAAAGACCTTCGGGTAAATTTGACCTTTAGATTGTTAATAAAATAGCAGCATTTGAGTCTGCATGCTCTTTTGTTAGTGCTATATTTAAGCTACAAATATTTACTATGAAAAAATGTATTGCCCTATTCATTGGGGTTTGCTTTGCCCTTTCAAGTTTTGCTCAAGCACTTTCAAAAGATGATCGTATGCAGTGGTGGCGTGATGCTAGATTTGGTATGTTTATTCACTGGGGAATTTATGCAGTGCCAGCAGGGGAATATAAAGGGGATAAAAACCATGCCGAGTGGATCATGAATACGGCTAATATTCCAATTCCTGAATATGAAAAATATACGGCATCTTTTAATCCAACTTCTTTTAATGCAGATAGCTGGGTGGCCATGGCCAAAGATGCAGGTATGAAATACATCGTCATCACTTCAAAACATCATGATGGCTTTTGTTTGTGGGATAGTAAAGTATCTGATTATGATGTAATGGATAAAACGCCCTTTAAGCGCGACATCATGAAAGAATTAAGTGATGCTTGTAAAAAATACGGTGTTGTATTTTGTATGTATCATTCAATTATGGATTGGCATCATCCACTCGAAAATAAAAATGACATTAACAGATATAATCAGGAGTATTTGCGTCCTTGTTTAGAAGAGCTTGTTACAAAATATGATCCAGGTGTTTTATGGTTTGATGGTGAGTGGGTAGATGAATGGACTAAACCAAAAGGCGACTCATTATATCAGTGGCTTTTAACCTTAAAACCTAATTTAATTGTCAATAACCGTGTCAGTAAGGGCCGCAATGGCATGCAGGGCATGAATATCAATGATGCGGCGGGTGATTTTGGAACACCAGAGCAGGAAATATTAACCGAAAAATCTACAGAAGATTGGGAGAGTTGTATGACCATGAATGATCATTGGGGGTTTAATAAAAATGACAATAATTTTAAATCGAGCAATCAACTCATTTGGAATTTAGTAGACATTGCTTCTAAGGGTGGTAATTACCTACTCAATATTGGGCCAACAGCTGCAGGACTTTTTCCAGACTCAAGTGTGCTTCGTTTAAAAGAAATAGGCGAGTGGATGCGCATTAATGGTGCGGCCGTGTATGGTGCAAAAACCTGGGATAGTTTTGGAGAAGGTGCAAATATCAGGTATGCAACCAGTAAAGAAAATAAGTTGTTCGTGTATTTAAATGGGTGGCCTAAAACAACTGTTACACTTAAAAAAATTAAACCAGCACCAGGCACCAAAATTTTACTTAATGGATTTGACACGCCACTAGAGTGGCATCAAACCGAAGAGGGCTTGGTGATTTACTTTCCTTCGGCGCCTTCTAGTAATCCAGGTCGTGCTAGTGTATATGTTTTAAATTTAGAAGGTTCAGCGCAGTCGCTAGCGACTGCGCCACAAATAGGTAACGCCGACGAAGCCAAACTAAAATCAAAAGTAGTATCGGGTGTGTCTGAACGCGTTGCTATTTCAAGCACTGAAAATAATGCAACGATTCGATTTACTACCGATGGCTCTGAACCTAATTTAGGATCGGCGGTATATGCTTCTCCTATTTTAGTTACGCGCAGTGGCTTAATTAAAGCAGTGAGTTATGTGCCTGGCAAAATGCCAAGTGAAACTTCAGAACTTACCATTGTTAAAGGAAAGTATTCGCTTACGCTTGCGCCAAATTATGCGACTCAGTATAGCGCCATGGGGCCTGTGAGTATCGTAGACGGCATAAAAGGCGACGCTAAAAACTTCCATAAAAACTGGCTGGGTTTTGAGCAAAAAAACATAGAGGCTATTATTGATTTAGGAACTGAAAAGTCTATCAATAAGGTGTCTGGTTCTTTTTTAAAAAGACATAGTGAGTGGATCTTTTTGCCAAAATCATTTAGTGTATATACCTCTTTGGATGGTAAAAAATACCAGCTATTAAGTACCCAAAAAATTGCAGCACCCAAAACATCCGAAGCGGCTGGGGTTGTAAAAATTACAATAGGTAAAAAAACGCGCACAAGATTTGTAAAAGTAGTCGCCAACAACACAGCAATATGCCCAAGCTGGCACGCCGGTAATGGCGGTAAAGCTTGGCTTTTTTGTGATGAAATTACAGTCGAATAAACCTAGGGTATAAACAGTTTAGCTTGTAATTTTTTTTGCAAATCGGTACTCAATTTGGATAAGAAATCATACCCGGTTGCTTTTTCAATTAAATCAACTGTGGTAATATATTTTTTCCAGTCTGTATCTAGTGCATTTTCGTTGGGCGTATCTACGGCTAGTATTCTTGTATCCGCATTTGTTCTTGCTAAGTCACTATTTCCGGTGGGAAGTATAATTGCAATTTTCCATACTCTTTTTGGTACGGTTACTTTTCCATTGTTAATGGTTTCAGCATAGCCATTGCTTCCTGTACCTCCCTTGCCATAGCTCCCCATGATGGTATACACTTCGTAGCCTTTTTTTACTTCTGCGCGTAAATAGGTTTCTAAATCGGCCCAAGCACGTTGGTTATTTTGCGGTGCTTGCGGGATCATATTAGTCATTAAAAAAGTAGCACTATTTGCTTCTACAGAGCTTGTTCTATCTGCAGATGGGCAGTTGTGTCCTCTGTCAAAACCGGATCCACTATAGCTGTTGCTTTGTACTTGATAATAACCATTTGGCAATCCTAAAAATGCTGCAAAATTATCTTGTCTTGGAGTACTTCCAATATTGGTTTCATCTAAATGCCATGAAACCCAATTAGGAGTTGCTCTAGCACTACTATAGGAGATTACGTAATAGTTTTTATCAATTAAATAATTTTCTGTGACTGCGGCACTGTTTGTTGCGTTCGAAGGATTTCCAAAAAGCATATTGCTGTTATCACCATCGGAAGGTGGAACATCGGGCCCTGTTCCTGATGGAAGGCCTCTGCCTGCTGCTGGGGTGCTAAAATTAGTAGTGTCAGGGGTATTGTCTGCGGGCTCATTAAATGAGATGCCAGGCTTTCCTGCACCAATAAAAATGATGTCATCTATGTTTACACGTGTAGTTCCAATTTTTCTAATTTGAAATCTTGCTGGTTTATTGCCAGTAATTTTTATAGAATCGGTAATAAATGTGCTACTATTTGTAGTAAGTGCATTTCCAATTTGTGTGTAGCTCGCACCTTTATCTGTAGACATCCAAACT
This sequence comes from Chitinophagaceae bacterium, assembly GCA_947459295.1. Taxonomy (GTDB): domain Bacteria; phylum Bacteroidota; class Bacteroidia; order Chitinophagales; family Chitinophagaceae; genus Sediminibacterium. Next base: position 12,634 of record CANHCY010000027.1, on the reverse strand, counting down.
GTAAGTTCTGAATTGCCATCGCTTCCAAATTTAGCGTGGTTAATTTTTATCATTGAAATACTATCAATGTCAAAATTCATTTCAATTTTACCGGTTCTTAGCCTAACTGATTGTGTGTTATTTTTAATGTCGGTGGCTAACTTTCCAAGTAGTGCATCATCTAAAGACCAGATTCCTGTTTTGATGGTTACAGGCCCAATTGCATAGGCGGCTTTGGTTCCCATTTCAAAATCTTCTTTGATAACAAATGCTGCTGGTACATGCACATAAGTTGTTACTGGTGTAGGTGTTGTGGTGTCGTTTTTCTTACATCCTAGTAATGCTACAACAAGCAGCATGCTGGTTAATAGTTTTTTCATTGAATGAGTCCCTTAGTTTCATGATTAATTAAGTCGCAATTTTAATTATATTTATTCTATATATAATGCACATTGCATTACGAAATCGTTAATATGTTAAATTACAGGATGTTACAACGGATATTTTTTTTAAGCCTTTTATGTATAGGGATTGCTGCGGCTCAAGCTCAATCAAATAAAGCGGTTACCTATACCAATCCGGTGTTGCCCCTCGATTATTCTGACCCGGATGCTATAAGGGTGGGAGATACATATTATATGACAGCATCTAGTTTTAATCATGTGCCGGGCCTTCCTATTTTAAAATCATACGATTTAGTGCACTGGCAATTAATTGGGCATGCGCTTACTTCACTTACGCCGGTTGAACATTTTAATACGGTGCGTCATGGCGGTGGTGTTTGGGCGCCAAGTATTAGATTTCATAACAATCAATTTTATATTTATTATCCTGATCCTGATTTTGGTATTTATGTAGTTACGGCAAAAAATATTGCAGGACCATGGTCGGCGCCTGTTTTGGTAGAAGCAGGTAAGGGGCTTATTGATCCTTGTCCACTTTGGGACACCGATGGCAATAACTATTTGGTGCATGCGTATGCTGGAAGTAGGGCTGGTATTAAAAGTATTTTAGTGATTAAAAAATTAAATGACCAGGCAACTAAAGTAGTGGATGCTGGCAGGTTAATTTATGATGGACACGAACTAGACCCTACCATTGAGGGGCCTAAGTTTTATAAGCGTAATGGTTGGTATTATATTTTTGCGCCAGCGGGTGGTGTAGCAACAGGATGGCAAACGGTGCTACGCTCTAAAAATATTTATGGCCCTTATGAGCGTCGCGTGGTAATGGAGCAGGGTGCAACAAATACCAACGGGCCGCACCAGGGTGCTTTCCTCGAAACGCCTACTGGCGAAAGTTGGTTCTTGCATTTTCAGGACAAAGAAGCCTATGGTAGAATTGTGCATTTACAACCCATGGTTTGGAAAAATGATTGGCCTATTATTGGCGTGCAACCATCAGATGCGCCAATTGGGAATCCTGTGTCAAGTTATGCTGTACCTGGTGGTAAAAACATATTGTTAAGCGAAACGCTGAATCAAAATTTATTGTGGCAGTGGCAGGCTAATCCTTTGCCGCATTGGAAAATGAATTTAAATGGGGTAGACCGTTTTTATGCGGTTACAAAATTAGATAGCACGCAAAATTTATGGAACGCGCCTAATTTATACATGCAAAAAATACCTGCCGATAGTTTTGAGTTTACCGTTCAGTTAAGGTTTAAGCCCAATCAGGTAGGCGAAAAAGCGGGATTAATTTTATTTGGATCTAGTTATGCATATATAGGTCTCGAAAAAACAGCAGCCGGTAATCAATTAATATTTACCCGTTGTTTATTAGCCGAAAAAAATGGTAAAGAAGAAAAGCAGGTGCTTGCACAAAATGTAAGTGGTGCTGTTTATTTGCATATGACTATGAAATCAGGTGCCTTTGCTAGTTTTTCTTATAGTACTGATGGTGTCAATAAAACCACAGCTGCAACAAATTTTGTGGCAAAACCAGGTAAGTGGGTGGGTGCTAAAATGGGCGTCTTTTGCAGTGGTGAGCGTATTACCAATGACGCTGGGTTTGTTGAAATGTTATCTTCAAGTATAAATTAAATCTCATGAAAAATACAATCTGCTTTTTATTGTTGTTGGCGTCAATTACTTTACAAGCGCAAACCAAAAGTTATAACAACGAAACCATTAGTTGGAATCATTCGTGGATTGTAAAAAGTACGCCAGCACAAAATTTACCCAATGTGCTTTTAATTGGAGATTCTCATGTTGAGCGCTACTATCCTGTGGTAAATAACCTATTAAAAGACAAAGCGGTTGTAAGTAAAATAACTACCTCATTAAGTATGGGTGATGCAACCTTTATGCCACAGCTTGCTGGTTTATTGGCGGGACACAAATTCGATTATATCTTTTTTAATAATGGACTTCATGGCGTATTGTATTCGCCAGCGGAGTATGCTTCTTATATTAGTAAAGTATACAAGCTGCTCACTAAAAACAATCCATCGGTTAAATTTGTATGGGCTAACACTACAGCTAGGCGTGTGCCCAATAAACTAGATTCATTTGATGCTTACCACGCGGATGTCATTGAAAGGAATAGGTATGTGAGTGATTTTTGCAATAAAAAAGGTATTACAGTGCTCGATTTTTTTACCTTAACCGTCAATGACAAAAGCCTTTTTACCCAAGACGGTATTCATGTAAATGAAGCTGGCGTTGCCGCGCAGGCCAAATTGATTGCTGCAGAGGTTAAATAGTTTTATCGGATTGTATAATATCTTATAAATTGCAGGCATGTATGCAACAATGCTAATTCCCTAACTATGGACAAGACATTTGAAAAATTCAAGCTTTACATCGCCCCTTTTGGGTTTAGTGATAAAGATTTTAATGTTTTAATTGAATATTGCGAACCCATGCATTTTAAAAAGGGGGAAGTGATTATGAAGGCTGGTGAAAAGCAAGGATCCATTTACTTTATAGACAAGGGGATTGTCAGAAACTTTGTTTTATCGTCAGAAGGGGAGGTAAAAACCTATGGTTTTAGGATTGAAAATATGCTAATTACGGGCTATGGCATTCATAATTATAAAAACGAGAATAGGGCAAAAGTAAATGTGGAATGTTTGGAAGATTGTGAACTCATAAAAATACCTATACAGGCGTTAAAATTTATGGAGGAACACAGTAAAGACGCGCATAAAGTGGCTAGGTATTTAGCAGAAGCCCATACACTCGAACTTGTAAGTTTTATTATTGACATTGATACTATGCCTGTTTTAGAAAGGTATAATAATTTAGAAAAAATATTTCCAAATATTCACCAGCGGGTACCGCAACATATTATTGCATCCTATTTAAGGGTCACTCCTGTGCATTTGTCTAATGTTAAAAAAAGAAACTTTCTTTTAAGTAAAACAACGCCCTCTTAAGTAGTAGAAAAATTTCTACCTATATTTTTTTATCTAATATTATTAAAATAGTTTAATACTTTTTAATTTCATTTAAACGTTAAAATAGTTTAACATAGAATAATCTCTACGCGTATTTCTTTGTACCTATAAAAAGTATAAAGAATATGTTTAAGCAATTCATACGTCATTCAGTCCCCCCATTTTTCTTGTTTTTTGTTTTGTTGTTTACTAGCTGCACCAAAGAAGAATCTGTTTCTCCTTTAACACAAAGCAAGGTTTATTTAACTGGTACAGGTAGTACACCCACCAAGTGGTATTTAACGAGCTATGTATCTACGGCTACGGTGCTTCCGTTAAACTATGCGCAAAAGCGTTACTACAAAACCTTTGGTGCCAATAACCTTTACAAAGACAGTGATGGATTTGTAGGTTCATGGGATATGCCATCAACGGAGCAGCTTATTGAGCGCTACGTAAACTACCCATCAGGCACACCGGCCACGCAGTCTTACAAGATTGTTTCAATTACAGCTACTAATCTCATCATTTTACACGATTATAATGGCACACCAATCACAGCGGTTTACACTGCGGGTAATTAGTTTTGTATTTGTGCTACTATGCTGTAATGGCCTTCGAGCACAAAACATAAATCCTATCAGCACCGTATTTAGTATTGGTGCTGTTGGTAGTATTGGATCTACCACGCCCAGTTTTTCTGGACCCGTGGTTATTGATGCTGCTGCTTGTATTAAACTATCTAGTGGGCTTGGCACGTATAATGCTACGACCGCTGGCCTTTTTGTTAGCAGTTGTATTGTTCCGGCCTTTACAAATACTCCTTTAAAGCTGATTTGTTATCCTAACCCTGTAACCACAACGTTATGGGTTAAAACAGCTGAGCCTGTTATTGAAACATCGGCTACGGTAAGTTTAGCACTAATAGGAGCAGATGGCAAAACAGTAGGAGCGTACAACACCAGTATCGCACAACTAAGTGCTGGATATGCCATCAATGTTGCAAATAAAGCAGCAGGTGTATACTATATCCGCTACAAATCCATCACCCAAACAGGTGAACTAAAAATCATTAAAGTTAATTAAGCAATACCCACTAATGACAAAGTTTATGTTAAAGAAATTTATTCAAACAGCGTTACTACTTGTTGTATTATGTACAACTGCAACTACGTATGCCCAGGTAAGTCAAGCACCTGATGGTATTCAGTTCCAAGCCTTAGCCACCGATGCTAATGGACACCCTGCCGCAGGTAGAGTGATCTATGTTAAAGATGCCATTGTTGCTAAAACGGCTACAGGTACTATCGTGTACTCAGAAACATTTAAAGTAACAGCTTCCTCTGCTGGTATATTTACCATTGTACTTGGTAAAGGAACGTATGCGAGTGGTGTGAGCAGTATTGCAAATATTGACTGGGCTAACGGACCTTTCTTTTTAAACCTTAAAATAGCAGTAGAGCCAACAGTACCTACTGCAAGTTGGAACGTAAACAACGAATACGTAGACCTAGGTACTTCACAGTTTTGGAGTGTACCATATGCACTCTATGCAGGTAATGTAAAAGGAGCAGACGCCAAGCTAAATATCTCTGATACTGCAGCTATGCTTAAGCCATATTTTACGTCGATTAACTTAAAAGCAAATATCGAATCACCAACTTTTACAGGTACTGTAAGAGGTATCACCAAAGCTATGGTAGGCTTAGGTAACGTAGACAACACAGCTGATTTAGATAAACCAGTATCAACAGCTACACAAGCTGCGCTTGATTTAAAAGCAAACACGGCTGATGTAACTACTGCACTTGCATTAAAAGCAAATGCTGCTGATGTTACTACGGCGCTTGCATTAAAAGCAAACACTGCTGATGTTAATAATGCACTTGATTTAAAAGTTGATAAAGTATCTGGCAAAGCGTTATCTACAAACGATTATACCACTGCAGAAAAAACAAAACTTGCTGCTATTACAGGAACAAACACTGGTGATCAGGATTTATCTGCTCTTGCAGTAGCTGCTGATGTAAATAGTGCACTTGCACTAAAAGCAAATGCTGCAGATGTTAACGCTGCTCTTGCATTAAAAGCAAATGGAGCAAGTGTTGCTAATTCAATAAATACAATCAACACAACTTTAAATACCAAAGCAAACACTATTGATGTAAACAATGCACTCATTGCAAAGGCTGATGTAGTAGCTGTAAATAATGCTGTAGCTGCTTTAAATGCATCGTTAGTAACCAAAGCAGATAACGCAGTTGTAACAAATCAACTTGGAACAAAAGAAGATAAATTAAATAAAAGCGTAAATGTTACTTTAGATGCTGCGTCAGACGCTAAATATCCGAGTGTTAAAGCGGTAAAAACATACGTAGATGCACAAGTAGCTGGTGCAACCATTGCAGATGCAAGTGCTACCGAAAAAGGTAAAATACAATTGGCTGGTGATTTAGCTGGAACAGCAGCAGCACCAACAGTGCCAGGCCTTGCGTTAAAAGAAAACTTAACGAACAAAAGTACAGACGTAACTACAGACGCCGCTTCAGATACAAAATACCCAAGCGTAAAAGCGGTAAAAACATATGTAGACGCACAAGTAGCTGGTGCAACAATTGCAGATGCAAGTGCTACAGAAAAAGGTAAAATACAATTGGCTGGCGATTTAGCTGGAACAGCAGCAGCACCAACAGTGCCAGGCTTAGCGTTAAAAGCGCCAATAGCTTCACCAACATTTACAGGTACAGTAACTACAGGTGCGATAAATACAGGAACGTTAAGTTCAACAAGTATTACTGCGCCTACTTATGCATCAACCCCAATAGCATTAACATATACTGGTTCAAATATTAATTGGAATCCTGCACAAGGTTTAAATGCAGCGATTACATTAACGCAAAATAGTGGCTTAAACTTTACAGCTGCTCCTCCGGTTGGTTCTTATGGTACAGTAGTATTAACACAAGATGCTACAGGAAGCAGAACCATTACATTACCAACAATTGCTGGTGCAACAAATAAAGTATTAGGATCTACTTCAACAAGCACTGTTGCATTATCAACAGTTGCTAATTCAAAAGACATTTTAAACTTTTATTTTGATGGTACAAGTTGTTATTGGAATATTGGTCAAGGATATGGTGCTGCGGCAACCGCACCGTCAAGTACGGCAAATCTAGCTTCAGGGGTTACTGGAACATTACCTATAGCAAATGGTGGTACTGGTGCAACAACTGCATCGGCAGCATTAACTAGTTTGGGTGCTGCGCCATTAGCATCGCCAACGTTTACAGGAACTGTTTCTACTGGTGCATTAAGTTCAACAAGTATTACTGCCCCTACTTATGCATCCACTCCAATAGCTTTAACATATAGTGGTTCAAATATTAATTGGAATCCTGCACAAGGTTTAAATGCAGCGATTACATTAACGCAAAATAGTGGCTTAAACTTTACAGCTGCTCCTCCGGTTGGTTCTTATGGTACAGTAGTATTAACACAAGATGCTACAGGAAGTAGAACCATTACATTACCAACAATTGCTGGTGCAACAAATAAAGTATTAGGTTCTACTTCAACAAGCACTGTTGCATTATCAACAGTTGCTAATTCAAAAGACATTTTAAACTTTTATTTTGATGGTACAAGTTGCTATTGGAATATTGGTCAAGGATATGGTGCTGCGGCAACAACAGGTACTACTAACTTAGCAACAAGTGTAAATGGAACATTAGCTGTTGCTAATGGTGGTACGGGTGCTAATTCATTAACCGCAAATAGTGTTTTACTTGGAAATGGAACAAGTGCTTTACAGGTGGTAGCGCCGGGTACTACAGGTAATGTTTTGACGTCCAATGGAACCACCTGGACTTCGACTGCGCCGGCCGCATCTGGCGTTCCTTATACAGGGGCAACTGGCGCAGTAAATTTAGGTGCCTATGATTTATACGTGCATGGCATAAGGATAGGGCGTGGCAATTCCGGAGTAAGTTATAATACGGTAGTAGGTTTAGCCGCGCTAAACGCTAATACCACTGGTAATTATAATAATGCATTTGGTTCTCAAGCACTTGCAGCTAACGTAGATGGATTCTTCAATAGCGCATTTGGACAAACGGCATTATTCAAAAACACTTCGGGTTATGATAATTCAGCATACGGATTTAATGCACTAAATGGAAATACAACCGGTTCAAACAATAGTGCAATTGGTAGTAATTCACTTGTAAATAGCACAACTGGTTCAGGTAATTCAGCATTAGGCATGAGTGCTTTGGCTGCAAATACCACTGGTTCAAATAACACTGGAGTAGGTTACCAGGCAAATGTTGCAGCCAATAACTTAACAAATGCAACAGCAATTGGTTACGGAGCTATTGTTTCTGCTAGTAATACTATTCAATTAGGAAATGCAAATGTTACAACTGTCAATACGAATGGTGCGTTAACTGCAGCGAGTGTTACTGCTCCAATTTATGCATCTACTCCGCAGGTATTAACGGACGGATCAACAGTTGTTTGGAATCCAACACTTGGATTAAATGCAAGTGTAACTTTGGCAGGAAACAGAAATCTAACTTTTTTATCTACTCCAATAGCAGGTGCATACGGTACTTTAGTTGTTACACAAGATGCAAGTGGTGGTAGAACATTGAATTTACCATCAGCTGCAAATAAAGTTTTGGGATCAACCTCTACTACAACAATCGCCTTATCAACAGCTGCAGGAGCAAAAGATATTGTCAATTTTTACTACGACGGTACTAATTATTTCTGGAATGTAGGTCAAGGATATGGAACAGCAGCTGCATCATCAACACCAAATTTAACAACAGGCGTTACAGGAACATTAGCTGTAGCAAATGGGGGAACAGGAGTAACGACATTAACTGGTTATGTAAAAGGAGCGGGAACTGCTACCATGACTGCGAGTGCAACTATTCCAGTAGCTGATGTAACTGGAGCTGCTCCTTTAGCTTCACCAACATTTACAGGAATGCCTGCTGCACCTACGGCAACTGCTGGTACAAATACTACTCAAATTGCAACCACGGCTTTTGTTGCCAATGCAGTTAAAATAACTACTGGCCTAAACAGTGACGAGTTTACTGCTACAGCAGCACAAACTTCATTCACACTTACACAAACAGCTTTAAATGCAAAAGTATTTATGTTCATCAACGGAACTAGAATTAAGAATGGCGCATTTTCTGTAAGTGGCACAACTGTAACTTATACGGCAGCAAATAACAATAGTTACGCATTAGTAGCTGGAGATCGTATTCAATTTGATTACGCTTATTAATTAAAATGAAAAGTAGATTTCTAGTTATATTTTTTATTGCAGTTGCCTTTGCATCAAAAGCGCAAACGGTTACTGACCCGTGGGCTACATTAGGAGCGTCTGATATCCAGACTGCTTTTATTGCTATGGACGCGAATAATAATTTATATGTAACCAATTATAATAATTCAACTATAAGTAAAATTACTCCGGCAGGAACGGTAACCCAAGCATGGGCCACGTTAGCTGGAAATTCACGACCTTATGGAATTGTAATTGATGCTTCAGGAAATTTATATACTGCTAATAGAAATCCCACAAATACTATTAGTAAGATAACTCCGTCTGGAGATGGGACCAGTGGATCCGTTATACAAACTTGGGCAAGTATAAGTTCGGAGGCATACACAATCGCAATAGATGCTTCAGGTAATTTATATGTTCCTTATGTAAATCAAAATAGGATAGATAAAATCGTCCCTTCTCAAAGTGGGACAAGCGGAGTTGTTACAGCTAATTGGGTAACATTGGCCAGTGGGGCTAAACCGTTTTCTATTTCTTTTGATGCATCAGGAAATCTATACAGTGCTAACTCAAACAATACGATTAGTAAAATAACGCCTGCAGGGAATGTAACACAAGCGTGGGCTACATTAGCTACCAGTTCAAATCCTCAGTTTATGGTTTTTGATCCTAATGGAAATATGTATGTGAGTTGCTGGGGAACCTCTACTGTAAGTAAAGTAAATTCAGGTGGAACGGTAACGGATGTTTGGTCTTTAGGTACATCTGTCTGGCCTGCTGGAATCGTTTTGGATGACCTTGGAAATATTTATACCGCAAATTATAATAACCATACCATCAGTAAAATCACTTCTGGCGGTACCGTAACTCAAGCTTATGCAACATTAGCAAATGCTTCTAACCCCTTTTATTTAGCAAAAGATGGGAGTGGGAATTTGTATACCACAAACATGAATAAAGGTACAGTTAGCAAGATTTCGTATGCTCCGTCTGTAACTATCACATCAAGTACTAGCGGATCAGTTTGTGCAGGTGCAAATGTCGCATTTACTGCAAATGTTTCAAATTTCACAAGTACACCTACCTATCAGTGGTATAAAAATGGTTCAGCGATTACTGGTGCAACATCTTCAACTTATTCAGCAACTACTTTAAGTAACAATGATCAAATAAATGTTGTATGTGCAAATGAGTCTAGTGTTGTAAGTGATGCTTCTTTATCCTTATTGCTGGATGCAAAAAATGGATCTAGCATATCTGGGAGTACCTGGAGTGATTTAAGCGGTAAAGGAAATAATGCAACCTTATCTAGTGATCAATCTTATAGTAGCGGCGATGGAGGAAGCATCCAATTTAATGGTGGACAAAATGCTGTATCCATGCCTTTGATTTCCAATAAAACCAGCGACATCACCATGCAAACTTGGGTGTATTTAGATGCGAATACCAAAGGTCCATTTTTCAAAAATGGATATAACAACGGCTATGTATTTGGAACAGGATCTGGAGGAAATGGCTTTGAGGTAGGAAATAAAGCAACTATGTTATTTGCTGGAGCAAGGTGGATACCAACAACTACAAGCTATGGATATGGATGGAAATTTGTAACCATGACTATCAATTCATCAGGCGTTCCGTCTTTATATATAAATGGAACTTTAGTAGGTGGGACATATACAGGTACAAATGCGCTTACACCCAACACCGGAACTTATTTAGGGCGGAATGTTGGTGATGACGATTCGAATTGGCCAAAGTTTAATGGCAAAATGGGAGCAGCTTATTTTTATACCAAAGCGTTAACTCAATCAGAAATAACTCAAAACTATAATGCATCTGCAATTAGATTTGGATTAAGTGGCGCCACAACTTATTCTTCAAATACCATTACTGCAACTATTGCTGCAACGCCATCTGCTAGTGTTACAGTTACTGGAGATGCTTGCGTTAATAAAACTACCTTAACCACTACTTCAAGTTTAACAGCATATGCATGGTATAAGGACAATGTTGTTATTTCAGGTGCTACTAGTAATGTGTATACGCCTACTGCAAATGGAGTATATAAAGTTGAGGTTACAAGTGGTTCATGTTCAAATACATCTACTACAACTACAATTTACAACTGTGGTGTAACATCTGACGGAAGTATGGTTTCCATATCAAATATTAATTCATTAATAAGTCCAGAGGGTGGAGCAAATTTTGGAACAGGCAGAGATTACTCAGGAAAACTTTATAACACAACTAATTTAACAACAGCAAGTGGAACAATAGGTTCTTCTACCGCTGTATTAGGAGGGGTTATTAGTGCTACTAATGGGGTTACTTCAAGTGTGGGTGTTGTATATAGTACAGCTTCTAATTTTGGCACATACTCCACAACATCCATTGGGTCAAATGTTGCTGCTGGGACTTTTACAAGTACGATTACTGGGCTTGCTGCATCTACAACATATTACGCTAAAACATTTATTGTAAATAGTGCAGGAACTACTTATGGCGATGTGGTTAATTTTACAACGTCGGCACCATCTTTTGTCACTGATGGACTTGTTTTAAGTTTAGATGCAGGGAATTCTGCAAGTTATGCTGGCACTGGAACTACTTGGACAGATTTGTCTAGTAGAGGAAATAATGGTACGCTTGTGAATACAATTACACATAGTACAACTAATCCTGGATATTTAATATTTAATGGTAACGGCTCATATGCAGGCAGTGGAGGATATAATCCGTATGTGAGTTTGCCTAAGTCAACCGATTTTGATTTTGGATCAGGAGATTTTACGGTAGAAATGTGGACCTACACTACTACAGCCAATCCCCACCCGGAATACATTACTCTTAACGTTAACGGAGGAAGCTATGCGGCATTTAGAATGGAGTATTGGAACGGTAACGTGAATTTATTGCATTCCTATGACGGTGTGAGTCATGCAAATGGAGGCAGTTTCCCAATTACCTTGAATGCCTGGCAACATATTGCTGTCTCTAGAATAGGTGGTTCGGTAGCCGTTTACGTAAATGGGGTTTTAAAAACAACCTATTCATTAACTGGCTCACTAATAGCTCAGCAAGATTCACGAATTGGAGATTTCTATGGATCAAATGGATATTATAGCTTTTCTGGAAATATCTCTATAACCAAAATATACAAAGGCAAAGGACTCACTTCTTCTGAAGTAACTACGCATTTTGATCTTCTTAAATCTCGTTTTGGTTTATAATATGAAAAAACTATTTACCATATTATTGCTTTTGGTTGCATTCATTTCCAATGCGCAAAATACATTGGATAATATTGGATTAACCAGTGCTACTCCAGCGTCTGTGGCGTTTTCTTTACGTCAACTCAGTACAACTTACACCGGTCCTTTGGTAAGGATTAAAGTAGGAGGTTCTTTTTATGATGTGTATCCAGATGCCAGCACCAAAAATTTTAGTTTAAGTTCCAAAATTTCAGCCTCCATCAGCACCTATAATGCGGCAACAGCAGGTGCTAGTGCTAATGCATTAAGTACAATTATTTCGGGATCGACAGATGCAACCGTAGCGATTTGGTATGATCAAAGTGGTAATGGGGTGCATGTTTTATCTAGTGGTGCTACAGCAAAAATCATCACTGCGGGAAGTATCCTTACGATGAATGGACAGCCTACTATTAATTTTCATAACAGCACTTCTTATTTGAAATCATCTTCTAATGTTAATTATAGTTCACAATCATGGGCAACAGTAAATGCAGTTGCTCAAAATATTGCAAGCACTGACGGTATATCAGGAATCATTAATGTAGGTGGACTAGGCGACGGTGCTGGGTTTAGTTGGGGTCTTAATTTTGATCCAGGTACTTGGTTAAGTGGTTATTGGGTAGATGGATCTGGTATTACTGGTGCCCTATCAGGTGTAAATTCGACTGACCCCAAAGTAGTCACTGCATTGATTCAACAAGATGCTTTCTCCTC
>CANHCY010000026.1 GCA_947459295.1 Chitinophagaceae bacterium | reverse complement strand
GTACCGAGGTCAATGCCTATTATTTTTCCCATATAAATTGAATTTCAGATTAATAATCAGGGGTATATACCCAATCTTTATGCCATCTAGCCAAAAAGTGCAAAAATGTCAGCCTTTTTTAGCCAAAATTGGTAGTTTTAAGCATGAGAAGCTTTGTTTTACTCCTCTTGGCTATTATGGCCACCACCCTAAATGTCAGGCTTGAAGCCCAAAAAGCAACCATTCCGTCAGTTGGGTTGCACATTAAAAAGACCATTTTGGTAGCACCCGGTCATTATTCCCTTCCCACAAAGGATACCAATAGTATTCAAAAACAGGGCGGTGTGATAATTATTGAAGGCAAAAACATAGTATTAGATTTAACGGGCGTGGTATTAGATGGAGCCGGAAATATCCCTTCTTTTGCGCCCAACCAGATTACAGGTATTGCCATCGAAATTAAACCAGGGTCTAGCCATATTACCATCAAAAACGCAACTATAAAAGGCTATAAAATTGGCATTAAAGCAGATAGAGTGGAAGCACTTACCATCGACAATTGTGATCTTAGCTACAATTATAGAGACACCCTAAAAAGTAATTTCGAAAAAGAAAATGAAGACGACTGGATGAGTTTTCACCAAAACGAAAAAGACGAATGGATGCGCTATGGTGCGGGTATTTATATAAAAAACTGTAAGGGTACTACCATCACAAACAATACAGTTACAAACGGACAATGCGGGCTCATGCTTACCAGTTGTAATGATGCGCTAGTTACTGATAATAATTTTTCATTTAACTCTGGTATTGGCATTGGTCTTTATAAAAGTTCATATAATAATATCAACCATAATCAGCTAGATTTTAATGTACGCGGGTATCATTATAAAAAATACAGAAGAGGGCAAGACAGTGCTGCGATTCTCGTGTTTGAACAGTGTAACCATAATATTTTTGCTTACAATTCCGCAACGCACTCGGGCGATGGATTTTTTTTATGGGCCGGCCAAACCACTATGGATACTGGACTTGGCGGCTGTAACGATAATTTTATTTATGGTAACGATTTTTCGTATGCGCCTACCAATGGCGTAGAAGTTACGTTTAGTAGCAACCTCATCATGAAAAATACCATAACAAATTGTGATCATGGTGTATGGGGTGGCTATAGTTTTGAAACAGATATTACAGACAACATTTTTTCGGGCAATAGAATTGCCATTGCGATAGAGCACGGACAAAATATAAACATTGCACTCAATAGTTTTAAAGGAGATAAAACCGGCATTAAACTATGGTCGCGCGAAACGCAACCCCCTGACTGGAAATATCCTCAACTAAAAAACACAGACAGTAAAAACTACTATATCGCTACTAATAGTTTTGACAACAACAATACGGTATATGATATTATGGGTACCGATAGTATTTATTTAAGTGGTAATACCAAAACAAATACCGGACAGCGCTATAAATTAGGAGCGCGTATTCATGAAATGGATTCCACCAAAGAAAATGAAGATGTAGGACTCGATTACGCAATTGACAAACGATTACAAAAAGTAAAAGCAACCAGCACCCCACTCACAAGTTTTAGACATGGTTTAGAAGAAATGCGCATTACAAATTGGGGGCCTTATAATTTTGAATACCCTCTTATATGGCTTACAAACATTGACAGCACTGGGCGCTATCATTTTGAAGTACTGGGAAACGAAGCAGCTAGCTGGCGCATACACAGCATCAGCGGCTTTACCATTATAGATAGCCTAACGGGCGCTTTTCCTGCAACGTTTACAGCTATGCCAATAAGTAATTTGGATGCAAAAACGGCTACCAAAAACATTGTTTTTGAATATACCGGACCTGATTATAAAAATAACTTTGGGGTGACTGAGAAATCTGGGAGTCTGTTTAGTTTTAATTCCAATACATTACCACCTACTACAACGCATTAGTTTTCTTTCTTTTAAGTTTCTATTTGCCAATTGGTAAATTACGCTGAGCTCCCAAGTTCTGGGCGTGTAAGAACTTGTTTTAAAATTAGATACCGCTACATCATATGTAAGACCAAACTGCAAACGATCCACGATCAACCCTGCATATGGATAGATAGCATCATCACTTCTCATAAATAACCCGACACTAAATATTTTTCCTTCGTTCTGATCCATGGTGCCATAATTTAAAATAGCTCCAGCAGCTAAATAACTTTGGTTAGCTTGGGTTTGATATATGGCATTTGTACTTAAAGAGAAATTTTCTGACAAATAGTTTTCCATATTAAAATGTGCAACAAAACGTGTTGGCAAAGAATTACCCAAAGAGTCTGATAAAAAAGATTGCTTGGGGTTATTGTAATGATATCCACTTACACCAAAATCAATATTAGTTTCATCGCCTCTGTAGCGGTACACCAATCCACTTGCAACAGACATATAAGACTTAAGGGTTGTAAGGCTACTCTCCCCTGTTGGAAGCGCCGTATTAAATCCACCTGAACCAAACTGCTCACTAAAAGTGAGCTGTGTAAAATCTAATCTTCTGTCTCCATAAATTCCCGCCATTCCAATTCCAATATTATGTTCGCCATCTTCGTCAATTGCCATCGAATAAGAAGCATTTAAAGACGCGTACGTACTTTTAAAAAAACCATTTAAAGATTGATCTCGCATAAAAAAACCTCCTACACCCAACACGTGATTCATCTCCCCTAGCTGCTCTTTAAACAAACGAGAATCAACGCTTAGTGTTCCAGTATTATAACTTGTATTATTTCCAAGCCACTGTTGTCTATAATTGGAAAAAACACGCAGGTCTGCATTGGGACTACCCGTTAAAGCTGGATTGATCGTTAGTGGCGAAGCAAAGAACTGCGAAAAATTAGGATCTTGCGCATTAATAGCAGTTATCGCAAACACAAATAGGATAGTAAAAATAGTTTTTTTCATGTTGTCTTATCTACCTTAACAATACGGTTTGGCCTTTTTTAAATATCGCGATACCATTAACATCTATTCCTTCAACAATCCATGTGTATGTATCTAGTGGTTGAGGTATATTATTGTAAATGCCATCCCAACCCTGTTTAATATCTGAAGTTTGGAACATGAGCTGCCCCCATCTATTATATATCCTAAAAAATTTGAGTGTTTTTATATTGACCAAGAAAGGAAAAAGTAAATCATTTTTACCGTCTTTATTTGGGCTAAATGCTTTAGGCACAAAAATATCAGAATTTTCAAATACAGATACTTTAACACTATCTATGGTAACACATCCAACCGAAGAAGTTAAACGAATCCTATACGTTTGCTCAATTCCAGCATTGAATATTGGCTTTTGGATTGCCCCGTTGTTCAATCCAAAAGATGGCGTCCACAAATATGAATATCCGTTTGCTATAAATCTGGCAGAGAGTTGCGTTGCTGTATTTTTGATAGCATATACATTGGGATATTTAATTCCAGGTGGTGGATTTTCTACCGTCATATTTTTTGTAAAACTCGCAGAAAGACTATTACATAATCTTGGTGTAACCGTTAGTATAACAACAAAAGTTGCCGCCCTTCTATAAGTGTGTACAGGATTAGCTAATGTTGATGTTTGACTATCGCCAAAGTCCCAAGCCCAGTTTACCAATCCACTTGATAAAGTATCTGATTCATTAAAGAAAGAAACAGGAACATCAACACAAGCAATGCTATTACTAAATTTAGGAACGGCAGCTTTAATAAGTGATAAATTAACTGGAGTAGCTACTTTACTGGTACAACCAAGCGCGATAACATTTACCTCATAACTTCCAGCAATGCTTGCAGCATATGTCGAACTTGTAGCACCTGCTATCACAGCACCATTTAACAACCACTGATAAGATGTGCCACCAGTTGCCGTTAAAGTAAGCGGACTCTTGTCACAAATTATTGTTTGCAGCGGTGTTACAATTGTAGCAACAGGAAGTGGATTGACCGTTACAATAATAGGTGTTGGATCACTTTTACAACCTGTTGCCGAGGTGCCTACCATATAATAAGTTCCTGAAACAGACACTTTATCTGGGTTTGCTAAATTTTGTGTTGCATTTGCATCTTTCCAATAAGTATAAGATAAACCAGGAGTAGATCCAGCTGTAACAGCTGAAGCTGTTAAATTAATCTCTGCTGGACTACATACTGCTGCAGGATTCGTGAGTTTTAATTCTGAAGACCTTACATCCACAACAACACTATCGGTACAAGTAGTATTTCCATCTGTAACACTCACCAAATACTTAGTTTTTACTGTAGGATTTACAATTATACTTGAAGTTGTTGCTCCATTAGACCAAAGTACAGTTTGACCAGCTTTTACACTTATTGGACCAAGTGTTATGGACGTACCCCTACAAATAGTGGTATCGGACTGAACAATATCTGCATCTACAATACGTAAAACACTCGAGCCGTTTGCACTACAACCAAATGTATTTTGCACGCTCACAGCATACACTCCATCTTTACTTACACGAAGTGTATCCTGTGTAGCCCCAACAATAACAGTACCTCCTAATGACCATTGATACGTTTGCCCAGCAACTTTAGGCACATTTAATAATACAGATCCCCCATTACATAAAATAATAGGTACATCAGATTTTAATGAAACAATTGGACTCGGATTTACTGTAATCTGTTTGATAATCGTATCCTTACAATTATTATTTCCTACCGCAATTAATCTAACTTGGTAATTTCCAGGTAACTTATATGTATGTGAAACATTTGAACCCGTGGCCGTAGTTCCATCTCCAAAATCCCAAAGCTCCAATGTAATTGCACCTTTTGAAATAGTTGAACTACTTTTAAATCTAAAAACATTTCCCCGTTCACATTGTGGAATAGGTGCATCAAAATTGGCAACTGGATAACTTGCTACAATAGTAACAGGTAGCGTATCTCTACATCCCAATCCGGCAAATGGAAAAACTTCTACCCATAATTTAGTACCTAATGTTTTTCCTGGATTAAGTGTTAATTGTTCTTTGTTGCCTAATTCTTTAGAAAAGTCTGATTCCCACCATTTATATCCCTGAAACCCAGGAGGACCATTTAATACCGTTTTATTTGGTGGATCACAATCATACGTTACGTCTGCGGTTAAACTACAATTATTATCAACGTCAACATATGCATATCCCCAATGACCTGATTGCGTACAATCTACTGTAAAAAATTCTAATCGTAAATTTCTACCTGCATAAGGGGATAAATTGATAAATGCTTTAGTCCATGGCTTACATCTAACCATTCGATCTATTGGAGAATCAAAGAAACCTGGTATTCCAGCTGTAGATACATGTTCAAAAGTTCCACAAGGTAAAGACTCTCCAGTAGCAGGGTCTACAAGCCTTGCAACAAATCGAGGCTGCTCACAAAAAGCATGATTGGGATCCTGAAAAACAACTGCATACCGATATGTAATATTAAAATTGGTTGCATTGGCAGGTACGGAAATATTATAACTAATACTTTCTGCTTGAGCACCAACGCTAGTATTACCAAGCCTCACACAGTAATTACTTCCATCTTGGGGAGAAACCGGAAACAATCCATAGGGATCAAGGCTAGTACTTTTCCCAAGCATTGTGTGCCGGTTATTAATAAAGCCTGAACTAGATAATGTTACCCTATTTTGAGAAGAAACACATCTAGTAGTTCCAGTAAATGCATTCCAATTACCAAAATTTCCATTTTCAAACGTAATATTATTAGGGCAAGGAACAGAAGGAAGTGTAACTTCTTGTGTTTGAACAATGACATCATTTGAATTATTAACTTGCACACTTGAAGAGGAACTATTCTGATTAGGCGTATTACTATCAAAATAAAGTGTTGACCCAATTAAGTTGGGCAAACCAAAAGCAGTAAAATCTTTTTCAGATAATTTTTCAGATAGCAAACGACCATTTCGATTAATTTTCTTCCATTGATTATTTTGTACAACTAGTACTGTTGAATCTTTGAAGTCAACAACCAAATCATAAATACAAGGAATTACTAGTCTCCCATTCAAATCAATAAAACCCCACTTGTTATTTTGCTGAACGGCTGCCCTACCAGACTTAAATAATCTGATTTGATTAAATCCCTGCTTTGTCAATAAATCTCCATTAGGTGAATTAATGATCCACTTGTCACCAATTAAAGTTCGAAGGTAACCGTCTTTACCTTTTTCAACTTCAGTATGATTTGCATTGTTACTGTCTGTTTGTGAAATAGCAGTATTGAATGTGCAAAAGAAAATAAAGAGAAATGCAATGGTTTTCAAAATCGATAATGTTTATGACAAAAATATATAATATTATTTAGATAATATAATAGATAATCATAATATTAAGTATTATTTAATATTTTCCGAGCTTTGCCGAAAAAAAGGGTAGCCTAACGAGATACGTTAATAAACCTTTATTTAACCTTAATCCACCCCCGCCTCTACTGCTTTGAACGTAAAGTATTTTTGCATGAAATAACTAAAGGCAACTACAAAAACGGTGGTGGCTAATTTTGATGGCGTGGCATACCAACCCAACACTTCAACAAAGAGTTTTAGAAAAATATAGTTTAAGATAAGGCAACCGAGTACAACAATAAAATAACGAAACAACTGCACTTTTTTGGCTACCGATGTTTCTTGGAAAACCACGTATCTGCTCAGGTAAAAACCTATTGGAAACGTTACCAAAAAGGCAGATAAAAACGAGGCAATATGGGGGCTAATGGTAAGCCAAGCAATATTTATGGGCTCTTTATGAAACAAAAAATTATAGCTGACAAAAAAAAGTCCAATATCTAAAACAGTATTAAAGCCACCACAAGCCGCATACCTAAAGGTTTGATGGGGCATGAAGCGCCTAAAAAGCGGATAAAACAAATCTACTAGCTGTAAGATCCTTCCGCGGATATGTTCGTGCAGCTTTTGCATACTAGTGGACGAAGGTAGCCCTTAATTAATTACTTTTGCCACGGCCAAACAAATAGATATTCATGCATCTTGTAGATCAACTTAAAAAAGCAGCGTCGGAAGCCCTTTTTAGCTTATACCAGGTATCGGTACCTCCTAGTGCCATTTTAGTAAATGCCACAAAGCCAGAATTTGAAGGCAACTATACCGTTGTATTATTTGCTTTTTTAAAAGAATTAAAACTATCTCCTGATGCACTTGGCGAAGCGCTGGGTAATCATTTAGTACATACGCACCCACATTTATTTACAGCGCACAATACCATCAAAGGATTTTTAAATATTACCATTTCAGATGCGTTTTGGCATGGGTTTATAAACAACGAAACAGCTGGTCAAACAACCATAGCTCCTACTGGTAAAACAGTGATGGTAGAATACTCTTCTCCTAACACTAACAAACCACTTCATCTCGGGCATTTACGCAACAACTTTTTAGGTTGGAGTATTGCAGCCATTTTAGAAGCGGCGGGTAATAAAGTGGTTAAAACTTGTATCGTAAATGATAGAGGCATTCATATTTGTAAGAGTATGATTGCTTGGCAACTTTTTGCAAATGGAGCAACGCCAAGTTCGACAGGAAAAAAAGGCGATCATTTTGTGGGTGATTTTTATGTAAAATTTAATGACGCCTACAAAGCAGAGGTTGCGGATTTAGTTGCTGGCGGTATGACCACCGAGCTTGCAGAAAAAGAAGCGCCAATTATGAAAGCTACGCAAAAAATGCTACTAGACTGGGAAGCTGGAGACCCTGCTGTACTTGAGTTGTGGCGAAATATGAATGGATGGGTGTACGAAGGATTTGACGTAACTTATAAAAGTATTGGAAGTGATTTTGACAAAACATACTACGAAAGTGAAACCTATTTACTCGGTAAAGACCTTGTAGAATATGGCCTCACTAAAAATGTATTTTACAAAAAAGAAGATGGTAGTGTTTGGATAGATTTAACTACCGATGGCCTTGATGAAAAATTAGTGCAAAGAAAAGATGGCACATCGGTGTATATCACTCAAGACATTGGACTTGCGCAAACCAAGCAAAAAGAATTTAATGCAGATCAGAGCATTTATGTAGTGGGTGACGAACAAAATTATCACTTTAAAGTGCTTAAATTAATTTGTCAAAAACTAGCTTTACCCGCTGCCGATGGTATTTATCATTTAAGTTATGGCATGGTGGAATTACCTACCGGTAAAATGAAAAGTAGAGAAGGCACCGTTGTAGACGCCGATGATTTAGTGGCCGCCATGATTGATATTGCCAAACAAAAAACAGAAGAGCTTGGTAAGGTTAAAGATTTTACCCCAGCAGAATTAGAAACCTTATATCATACCATTGGACTTGGTGCCCTTAAATTTTTCTTATTAAGAGTAGACCCTAAAAAGAAAATGATCTTTAATCCAGAAGAGAGTATCGATTTTCATGGATTTACTGGACCGTTTATACAGTATACACACGCCAGAATTAAAAGTATTTTAAGAAAGGCGGAAAGCGCCACTAAGGCCGAATATTCAGGAACCGCTACCCCACTGTTGCCGCTAGAAAAAGAAGTGACCATTCAGTTGGAGCAGTTTACGAGCATGCTAGAAGACGCTGCTACAGCTTTTGATCCTTCTAAAGTGGCGATATTTATATTTAACCTAGCCAAAACATTTAACGCGTTATACGCGGAGCATTCTATCACAAATGCAGAAACCGACGAAAAGAAAATACTCAGGTTACAGCTGGCTGCCCTTACCGCTAAGACCCTTAAAACGGGGATGGGCGTATTAGGTATTCCTGTTCCGGAAAGAATGTAAATACCCTTGTAACTGTAAATTTTAGCGCGAAATTTTGCGCTTTTACTATACATTTGCATCCCCAAAAAGCCTGCGGAGGTGGCGAAATTGGTAGACGCACTACCTTGAGGTGGTAGCGCCTTTTACCGGGCGTGGGAGTTCGAATCTCCTCTTCCGCACAAACCCTGTCACAAAAATGACAGGGTTTTTTATTTGTGAAGTATTATCATAAATAACGCCACCATGAATCACTTAAAATTATAACATATTAACATGTAAATTACGTAAAAGAGGGAATCAACAATTTTGTTAAATAAATCTTAGATTTAAACTAAGAAATTCTCTACAAATAAACTGTCAACTTTCTTTAATAACACACATTTCCACCCTTTTAGTCCTTTAATTTGATTACAAGCATTAAATAATTAAAAATAACAAATATGATAAAGCAACTTAACCCACTGATTTTCATTTACACTCTCTTTTTGTTAGCTTTTGGTTCATGTAAAAAAGAAGGAGTACTAGAGGCATCAGACACCAATAGCATTTTAAAAAATGAACTCAAATCACTTGTAAATCAAGTTAAATTGTGGCACGATTCAACAGTTCATTCAAAACAAAACACAAAGGTTCAAAATGGCATAATAGCATTTAGCGTTAATGAAAATGATATTGTACCTCCTAAAGTTGACTGGGAAAAAGCATTTATTAATTTTGATTCCAGTACTGTTAAGAGTATCACTGTACCAATTTCTATGAATTATAAGAATGGGGAAAGAATTCAATTAGTAGCTACGAGATCAAAAAATAAATTAAATGGATATTTTATAAAAGTAACACCAGATAGTAGCTATTTTGCAAAACAAGATAACATTTTTAATTATTCCAATTTCAGTGGATCTGTTACAATATATAATTTGTTGGGTGTTAGATTGAAAAAACAAGACTTTAAAACAAGTGTTGCTTTAAAGTCAAACAATACTTCTGAAACTGCACTTTCAAATTATACAACACATGGAGATGGATTCAATAGCGCAATAGATTTGTTAGAAGTTACCGTAATATCTACTAAAAGAAAAAAATATCGATTTTATGGATATGATTATGGATACTTTTTAATAGAAGTAGTGAATTATATTGAAAAAGATGAATTTGGTGATGGAATTGTTATGGTTGGTGGAGATGAGTCTCCTGATGAACCATTTGAAATTAAAAATAATATTAAAAACCCTTGTTTATCAAGTCTAGTTGACAGAATAATCAATTCGAAAATCTCTGAAGAATTAAATAAAAATTTGAAAAATGTATTTGGAGTAAATAATAAAGTAAATTTAATTTTTGAAGAAGCCACTATAAGTAACCCACTAACTCCAGCTATTTCAAAACGTGATTTCTCTAATCCAGATAATTATACAATTAAAATTGATTTGTCAAAATTTAACTTGAAAGTTTCAGAAGAATTTGTAGCAGCAACAATTATTCATGAAATTTCACATATGTTTATTGCAAATACTTTTTCTGATTATGGAATATATAACAACAGTGATAGAGAAAAAATAATGTTAGATAACTATGTAAATATTATGCAATCATTCTTAGTTAATAATTTTAAATTATTAGACAAACAAGCCCTTTCAATGATTTATGTAGGAATAGGTTGGCTTACAGATAAAAATTATAAATTTTGGAATCAAGAAACCGAAGACTATTACCTTCAAAAGATTAAAGAAAGCGGATTTAATGAAATCATGAATGACCCTGATGGATATACGTATTTTAATGCGAAATTTTCAGAAGGAACTTTAGGAACAAACCCATGTAAACTTTTTTAATTATGAAAAAGAAATCGTTGCTCATTGTGTTATTAATAATCTGTAACCTATGTAAAGCAAAACATATTAATTTTAACAGCAATTGTATTTTCAATGACTCTACTGTTATACATCAAATTAGTTTTTCTAGAAGCGGTAATCCTGGAAATGACTATAAAGATTTACTAGAGAAAGAACAATACACAATTATAATTGAAGAAAATGGAGATGTTATATTAAAATGGAATGGGAAATGCCCTCCTAGCAAAAATAACACTGTTATTTGTTCATATTCCGGAACAATAAAAAAGAACCAATTTTCAAAACTAACTAATAAATTAAAAAAAATAAAATACACTGAACTACAAAAGCTTTATGTTCCATTAAAAGAATATGAACATGTAACTTCTGATATTTATATTATTACATATAATAATGGAGTAAAAAAGAAAATTATTGATCAAAATTTTGAAATTGATGGCTTAAAGGAGTTCAGAGAGATTCTTATTAAGTTAAAAAAAGAAATTAAATGGACGCCTGTTAAAGGATTTAATTGAGTGCCGCGAAGCAAATCTAATCCTCAATTAGACTCAATTTCACATAGTTCAGCTTGCTTTAGAGCCAAACTCATCCCAACGAAGTTTACAAACCCAGACCAGTTCTGAGTTTTTTGTTTCATAGATCGTTCGTACATTGAAAAAAAATACAAAAATGGCTGATTTCATAATTCATTGTCCTAAGTGTAACCACGCCTTTGAACCTGGTGATTCTATTAGAGAAGAAGTGCAAAATGAACTGCGCGGACAAATGAAGGAATGGCAAAAACAAAAAGAAATTGAAACGGCTGCGCTAATAGACGCGGAGAAAAAAAAGATGCATGCCGAACTTGAAAACAATCTCAAAAAAAATATTGCATCGGAGTATGAAGCACAGTTACAGCAGTTTCAAAAAAATGCCGCCGACGCAGAAATAAAACTAAACGCGGCCCGAGCTAAAGAAGTTGCGTTTTTACAAAAAGAGCAGGACCTCAAAACAAAAGAAGCAGAATTAGAAGTTACCCTCCAAAGACAATTAATAGAAGAGCGTGGCAAATTACAAGAGCAACTAGCAAAAGAAGAAGCTGAAAAAAACAACCTGAAAGAACAGCAATTTGCCATGCGCACCAAAGAATTAGAAAAGCAAATTGAAGACCAGAAAAAATTGGTAGAAGAAATGCGCCGTAAACAAGAACAAGGCAGCATGCAACTACAAGGTGAAGTGCAAGAATTAATGCTCGAAGAATTATTACAAACCACCTTCCCTTTTGATAAAATTGAAGAAGTAGGAAAAGGCGTGAGAGGTGCCGATTGTATTCAAACGGTGCGCAATCAATTTGGTAGCGAGTCGGGTAAAATTATTTATGAAAGCAAGCGTACCAAAGACTTTGCCAACGACTGGATCGAAAAATTAAAATCAGACATGCGTACCCTTGGCGCCGATGTTGCCATCATTGTTACTCAAACACTTCCTAAAGACATGGACCGTTTTGGAGAAAAAGACGGCGTATACATTTGTACGTTTACGGAAGTAAGAAGTGTGGCCCTCCTACTACGCAACGCTTTACTAAAAATTGCAGAAGCTAAAAAAAGCCAAGAAAACAAAGGCGACAAAATGGTGATGCTCTACGATTATTTAACCAGCTCCGAATTTAGCGAGCAGTGGAAAGCCATTAGAGAAGGCTTTATGAGTATGAAACTGAGTATTCAAAAAGAGCGTGACATGATGGAAAAACTTTGGAAGTCTCGTGAAAAACAACTCGAAAAAGTATTACTCAATGCAGCGCATATTAAAGGATCGGTAGAAGGTATTGCCGGTGCCGACGCAGTAAATTTAAGCATCACTAGTTCCGATGATGATGCGCTTTTACTCGAGTAAAAAAATATTTGAATTATTATTTGCTACACACCCATACCAAACAAATGGTATCAAGCACTTTATAATGTAACTCGAGCGGATGCTCGGTGCCATCTTTTTCTATAAACTTTGCCGGCAAAATTCCGTCTTGCGCTACTGGCATCTGATCCAATATCATTTGCTCGCTAAAATCGATATTACCTATTCCCCACCATTTAAAAATGGCTTCTTTAGCAGACCAAATAATGGTGAGCTGCGCCGTAAGCGTGAGTATTTCTGAAGCGTTTTTCTCTAACATTTCATGCTCCGATGCATGTAAAAATTTGTGCCTGATCCGGTGCACTCTTTCGGTAATGGTTTCGATATCGATACCAACCCGCTGGGTGCTACTTACTAAGGCAGCCGCAAACTGGGTGCAATGGGAAATAGAAAACTGAAAAGAGCCGTCCGGTAAAAAAGGCTTTTTAGAAGCCGCAATAGCAATGGCCGCCTTATCAAAATTTGGAAACAAAAAAGACAGCAAATAGCGTCCACCAAGGTGTTGTAGTCTTTTTTGTGGGTGCACAATCTCTGTAAAACCACCAAAAAAAGACTCCTCTTCCTGCAAATCCCAAATGGCAAGGCGGGTGCTGTCGTTAATATTTTGTTGATAAAAGAGTGGCATCTTACAATAATAGCGGTTTAGTTTGCAGATTTAAGATTTATTTGCATTCCAACCATAAATAAACACAAAAATGATTCTGACAGACAAGCGTATTTTAGAAGAAATGGAGAAAGGAACGATCAAGGTTGTACCTTATAACAGGGCAGATTTAGGTAGCAATAGTTATGACGTTCACCTAGGAAGTACCATGGCGCTTTATGTAGATGAAGTTCTCGACGCAAAAAAGCACAACACCATCGAATATTTTGAAATTCCGGATGAAGGCATCGTGCTTGAGCCTAGTAAATTTTATTTAGGCGTAACACTTGAATACACAGAAACACATGCACACGTTCCGTTTTTAGAGGGTAAATCTTCTACGGGTCGTTTGGGTATAGACATCCACGCAACGGCTGGTAAAGGTGACGTAGGATTTTGTGGCAACTGGACACTAGAAATTTCTTGCAAGCAACCCGTGCGTGTCTACAAGGGCATGCCTATCGGGCAACTCATTTATTTCCCGGTGGATGGCGAAATTGAAGTGAAGTACAACCAAAAGTCTAACGCTAAATACTCAGGTCAGCCCAACAAGCCTATTGAGAGCATGATGTGGAAGAACAAGTTTTAAGGCAGGTTTTGCGCAACAATTGCGCGATTTAATTTATTATTTGTTCAACCACCAGATTGCAGCATTTAACAGTGTTGCAAAACTTACCCAACTAATATAAGGGACGAGTAACCACGACGCCGTTTTTGAAAATGGAGCGAATAGGAAAATCGTGCGCAGTATTGCGGTCCACATCAGCACTATTACTACAAGGGCTGCACCAAGTTGATGGAATGCAAAAAATACTGGTGTCCAGGCGCAGTTCAGTGCAAACTGAACCAAAAAAGCGCTGAGCGCTTTTTTGCGCGCCGCCGAAGGCGGCGTGCGCCACACCAAATAAAAAGATACACCCATCATAATGTAAAGCGCTGTCCATACCGGACCAAAGAGCCAATTGGGTGGATTAAAACTTGGCTTTTGCAGTGTCGCATACCAGCCCGGTATTTCGTTGATGGTGATGAATCCCCCACTAGATCCTAGTACAAAACATAGAGAAATTGAGAGCACTGCTTTTAGCGTATTGTTCATTTTATACTTTTTATCTCGTTATCAATTTACTTTTTTAGCTGCTTTTGTTTTAAACCAATCAGCCAGCCTATTACTTCGTCGTAACTTTTAAGTCCTGCATTTTGCTTGTTTAAAAACAAATACTGTTCATACACTCCAGACATGATGGGCGCCACGCTGCTGCGGTGTCTATTAAAAAAACTGCGCACGGCTTGTCGGTCCTGCTTTACCAGGGTGTCAAGGCGCGCTCTATTTTGCGCCACCGCCCCCATAAACCCTACCGAATCTTTTGCCTGTGCCATCATGCCCAACTGCTCCCGCTGTGCGTAGGTAAATATTTCGTTGTAGGCACTATACTGCACATAGGGGTTGGTGCTTTTTGTAGCCACCAAATAACCAACCAGGTTTGCTTCCGACTCACTGGCAAAGCCCAGCATATGCGCCGTTTCGTGACAGGCCACAAAAGGTAACTCTAATCCGGGCATATCGGTGCGAACCTGACCTTCTGCGGTAAATGGGTTAAAATATCCTGTAAAGCCAACATAATCTGCGAGGGGGTTAAAAAGGGTTGCTTTTACCCTTGGGGCATTACCCGGCAAAAAAGAATAGCTGGTTTTTGCTGTTTGATAGGCCTCCTGTGCCCAGCTAAAATAAGGCGCTGGGTTACCCACGGGGAGGGTATCTACTTGTATTTTTGCCTCAGTTAGTAGTTTTCTGGTGCTATTGAGGCTATCTATAAGCTCGTTTACGAGGCTAGTTACCGCTGCGCCCGAATACGCTTTTTGCTCAATTTGGAGCAGGTGCCCCGCACCCAAGCGGTCATAATTAAGCCCCCACAGCAGTTTAAATGATATCCAAACAAGTAGGATTATGGCGCTGGCGCGCCATATCTTTTCTCCTTTTACACCTTCTTTTTTAATTTTAAGTAAACTTCCTATTAACTTATAAATCAATAATATAAATACAATGATGTAAAGTAAATCTCCAATGCTAAAGGGCACCCACGCCGTTATCCAAAGCCTTAGGCTTAGCAGCACTGGATATAAATGACCGCTATACCACCCCTCTACCTTGGCTGGGAAATAGCCAAAGCCCATGAGTAGCAATGCCAAAGCCAAGTAAATAAAAAATCTTTTCATGTCTACAAATATCCCATTTTCCTTTGGGACTTCCGTCATTTTGACCTAACTTTGCCAACCCTTAAAAATCGGTTATGAGTCATCGGCGGGAATACGAGATAGCATTTGTGGGATTGAAGCCGGAGAATCATTTGTTTGAATACCAAATTAAGGACCAGTTCTTTGTACCTTATGGAGCACAAGATTTTAAAAATTGTGCCGCTACTGTCAAATTAAACCTTGAAAAAAACAATGGTTTTATGCTTTTGCAATTTGACGTTGATGGCCAATTGGAATCTTCTTGTGATAGGTGTGGCGACGACCTTCCTTTGCAGTTATGGGACGAGTTTAAAATCATTGTTAAACTTGTAGATGAACCAGACACCCTTAACGAGCAGGAAGAAGACCCTGATGTTTTCTACATCAGCAGAACAGAAAGCCACCTGCATGTAAGTGATTGGATTTTTGAGTTTATCAACCTCAGTATTCCACTTCAAAAAAAATGCAAAGACCTAGCAAACGGAACTACAGGATGCAACCCTAACGTGTTAAAAAAGCTGGAGCAAATGAAAAGGAACGCAACCGCAGATACACATACCACGGTATGGAAAGGTCTCGACCAATTTAAAAACTTGGGAAAAGACGGAAATAAAAAAGACAAAAGAAAATAAAAGAATAAACAACATAGATTAATACTCAAAATTTCGAGATATGCCGAATCCTAAACGCAGACATTCGCAACAACGTAGCGCTAAAAGAAGAACACACTATGTAGCGCAAGAAGTTACTTTAAGTAAAGACAGCACAACTGGTGAAACACACGTGCGTCACCGTGCTCACGTTAGTGAAGGTAAATTGTTCTACAAAGGAAAGTTAGTAGCTGAAAAAGCACCACTTAAAGCCTAGTTCCATAACTAAGCCTTACTTTTAGTTCAATTCACGAACTTAAAATATTGCGCATGAATATTGGTATAGACATGATGGGTGGCGACTTTGCACCGCTCGAAGCGGTTAAGGGCGTCAAATCATACTTAGCTATACACAATACAAATGTCAACCTATACTGCATAGGTGATGAAGCTTTGGTAAAGCCTCTTCTAGAGGAGCACCAGGTTACATCACCTAATTTGCATTTAGTACATGCCCCACAAATCATTGGCTACAACGAGCATCCAGCCAAAGCACTCAAAGAAAAACCACAGTCTTCTATTGCCATCGGTTTTCAGTTATTAGCTGAAGGCAAAATTGACGCGTTTATGAGTGCGGGTAACACCGGTGCTATGCTAGTGGGCGCTATGTTTACCATCAAGGCAATCCCTGGTGTTTTACGTCCAACCATTGGCGCTACCATGCCTAAATCGGATGGATCAACTGGTATTTTAGTTGACGTAGGACTGAATGCCGATTGTAAACCAGAACAGCTCAATCAATTTGCTATTTTAGGAAGCCTCTACGCTAGCATCATGATGGGGGTTAAAAATCCTACCGTTGGACTTTTAAATATTGGTGAAGAAGAAGGCAAAGGCAATGCACTTGCTCAAGCCACTTACCCACTACTCCAACAAAACAAGCAAATACATTTTATTGGTAACATCGAAGGACGTGATATTTTAACACCCAAAGCAAACGTTACTGTTTGCGATGGATTCACTGGAAATATTGCCCTTAAATTAGCCGAATCATTACATACCATTGCCGCAGCGCGTGGCCACGGAGAAGACGCGTATTTTAAACGCCTTCATTTCGAAAACTACGGAGGCCTTCCGGTACTTGGCGTTGCCAAGCCCGTAATCATTAGCCACGGTATTAGCACAGCTACTGCGTTTCATAACAGCGTAGCACTTGCCGTTCAAATGCTTGAAACGGGTTTTTGCAATAAAATTGCCGAAAACTTTACGGCATAAGCCCTTATTCATTAACCACTCCTTTCCTTTATCTTTGTAAGCAAACAAATGTTAGCATTGTATGTGGCTCAATAATGTATTAGAAACCATTGGCAACACCCCTATTATCAAGCTCAATAAAATAACCAAAAGCTGGCCAGGTACCATACTTGCCAAAGTAGATTATTTTAATCCGGGTAACTCTATCAAAGACCGTATGGCGCTTAAAATGGTAGAAGTTGCAGAAGCCGAAGGAAAATTAAAGCCAGGTGGAACTATTATTGAAGGCACCAGTGGCAACACAGGCATGGGCCTTGCACTAGCTGCATGCGTTAAAGGATACAAATGCATTTTTGTAACCACCGATAAACAGTCCAAAGAAAAAGCAGATATTTTAAAAGCCGTAGGCGCCGAAGTAATCGTTTGCCCTACCAACGTTTTACCAGAAGATCCGCGCAGTTATTATAGTGTTGCAAAAAGACTCGGACAAGAAATACCCAATTCAATGTACATGAATCAGTACGATAATTTGGCCAATAGACAAGCGCATTACGAATCTACAGGTCCAGAAATTTGGGAACAAACAGAAGGTAAAATTACGCACCTAATTTGTACGGCCGGAACAGGCGGAACCATTACGGGTACAGCAATGTATTTAAAAGAAAAAAATCCAAACATTAAAATATGGGCGGTTGATGTATACGGCTCTTTACTTACAAAATATTACAACACGGGTGAGATAGACATGAACGAAGTGCACCCGTATATTTCAGAAGGATTTGGGGAAGACTTTGTGCCTCAAAACTATGACATGAGCGTGATTGACAAGTTTATTCAAGTGACCGACAAAGACGGCGCTGTAATGGCCCGCCGCATTGCCAAAGAAGAAGGTTTGTTTTGTGGATATAGCGCAGGTAGTTGTTTGCAAGGTTTACAACTTCTCAAACAAGAATTAAAACCTACCGATGTTGTGGTATGTATTTTTCATGACCACGGCAGTAGATATGTAGGAAAAATTTACAACGATGAATGGATGATGGAGCGCGGATTTTTAGACGTGAAAACATTTAAAGACATCGTGAGTGGAAGAGCTGGACAAAAATTAATTACCGTTTCTCCAGATCATTTAATTGCAGAAGCTGTTGCACTCATGAAAAAATATGACATCGAACATATTCCTGTGATGGATGCACATGAAATTGTGGGATCCCTCAGTGAAAATGGACTATTTCAACAAATATTTACCAACCCAGATATTAAAAATCAGTCGGTACAAAGTGTAATGGAACCGTCCTACCCTGTTGTCGATTTTTTAACCCCGGTAGAAAAACTGGGCACATTAATCAACCAAAAAAACGGTGCTGTTATCGCTAAAGACGAAAAGGGGGATCACCATATCGTGACAAAGTATGACGTGATTCAAAGTCTTACGAAATAAAGCGCCATTGGAGCTCATTTTTTGGGCTTGTTGGTGCATAAAAGCTAACAGCTGTTTGGGGGCAATAAAGTATCTTGCACCCTCATATTTATACGAAACATTATAGAATTAATACACATGAAAAAGTACAGAGCTGGCGTCTTATTTGGAGAAGAATTAGAAAACTTATACAACGACGCAAAAAACAATCAATTCGCACTTCCTGCCGTAAATACTATTGGCACCAATAATATCAATGCAACCCTCGAAACGGCTGCTAAAGTTAACTCACCTGTTATCATTCAGTTTTCAAATGGTGGCGCGCAATTTATTGCGGGTAAGGGTATGCCAAACGATCAGTTACAAGCCAATATTTCTGGTGCTGTTTCTGGCGCTTTGCACATTCATAACGTAGCCAAACATTATGGCGTACCTGTGGTACTACACACCGATCATGCTTCTAAAAAATGGCTTCCATGGATTAGTGGTTTACTAGATGCTGGTGAAGCTTTTCACAAAGAAAAAGGTCAACCACTTTTTAGTTCACACATGCTTGATTTATCTGAAGAATCTTTAGAAGAAAATATTGAAACCTCTGTTGCATTTTACAAACGCATGGCGCCGCTTGGCATGAGCATCGAAATTGAACTTGGTGTTACCGGTGGTGAAGAAGACGGCGTAGACAATAGTGGTGTAGAAAACGATAAATTATATACGCAACCAGAACACGTTGCATACTCTTACAAAGAATTGAGCAAAGTGGGTAACCTATTTACCGTGGCTGCTGCTTTTGGTAACGTGCATGGTGTATACAGCCCAGGTAACGTAGAACTTCGTCCTGACATTTTACACAATAGCCAAATCCATATTCAAAAAGAATTTAACACCGCAGAAAAACCTGTATACTTTGTATTCCATGGTGGTAGCGGATCTCCGCAACATCAAATCAGAGAAGCGATTGGTTATGGTGCGATCAAAATGAATATTGACACCGATTTACAATGGGCTTTCTGGGAAGGTATCAACGAATTCTACAAGAAAAACGAACCTTACCTTCAAGCACAATTAGGTAATCCAGATGGTGCTGATAAACCCAACAAAAAATATTACGATCCAAGAGTTTGGTTACGTAAAGGCGAAGAAAGCTTTAGCAAACGCTTAGAAGTTGCCTTCGAAGATTTAAACTGTATCAACAGAAACGCTTAATCTATTTTCCTTCATATTTAAAGGTTGCACATATGAAAAAAGAACGAGAAGAAGATTTTGAGGCCAATTTAACCGGCGAAGAATTGCAGGAGCAAGACAATGCTAAACCACGTTGGTTTAAGCGTATTCGCAAAGGTATTTTAACCTCAACCGCAGACAAAAAAGAAACACCCGAAGGGCTTTGGAACAAATGTCCCGAGTGTAATCATATTTCTACAACCAACGAGCTCGCGGAAAATTTGTATGTATGCGATAAGTGTAACCATCACCACCGCATTGGTAGTCAAGAATATTTTGACATCTTATTTGATGATGGTAATTACACTGAGCTATTTGACAATATCAAAAGTAAAGACGCCCTTGGCTTTACCGATTTAAAGCCCTACCAAAAAAGACTTGATGATATTCATGCTGCCACAGATCTTAAAGATTCTATGCGCGTAGCTACCGGCACACTAGTAGGCGAAGGTTACGTTATTGCATGTATGGATTTTGAATTTATTGGAGGCTCGTTAGGTAGTGTGATGGGTGAAAAATTTAGCCGTGCAGTAGATTATTGCATCGAGCACAAACTCCCCTATTTAGTAATTAGTAAAAGTGGCGGTGCCCGTATGATGGAAAGTGCTTTCAGCTTAATGCAACTTGCAAAAACAAGCGGTAAACTTTCTCAACTATCGGATGCTGGCTTACCGTTTATATCGCTTCTCACCGATCCTACTTTTGGTGGTATCTCTGCAAGCTTTGGTATGCTTGGTGATTTAAATATCGCTGAACCAGGTGCACTGATTGGTTTTGCAGGACCTAGGGTTATTAAAGAAACGATCAAAAAAGACTTACCACCCGGATTCCAAAGAAGTGAATTTTTATTGGAACACGGATTTTTAGACTTCATTGTAGAGCGAAAAAATTTAAAAGAAAAACTAGCTCAACTAGCGGTGTTGTTTAAGGGGTAATATTATATCCCATGGCAAACGAAATGAACAACCGGCAGGCTTACTTTAACTACCACATCGAAGACAAATATGTGGCCGGCATTGTTTTGCTAGGTACCGAAGTAAAATCGATTAGGGATGGCAAGCTTAGTTTCAACGACGCCTTTTGCTTGTTTGATGATGGTGAGCTATGGATGCGCGGTTTATTTATTGCCTCCTACTCCCACGGCACTGCCAATAACCATATCGCCGTTCATGACCGCAAACTATTACTCAATAAAAAGGAGTTAAAAAAAATACAAGGCCGCTTAAAAGAAAAAGGCTACACCATTATTCCTTTACGCGTTTTTTTTACCGATAAAAATTTAGTGAAAGTAGAAATAGGACTTGGAAAAGGTAAAAAACTACACGACAAAAGAGAAACCCTAAAAGCCCGCGATGTAGAAAAAGAAATCAAAAGGTATTTAAAATAAAAAAGACGTTGAAAATTCAACGTCTTTTTTATGCGCTTATACTTAGATATTACCCAAGTTTCACTTTTAAGTTTTGATCTAGTGCATCTAAAAACTCTTCGGTGTATAAATAATGTTCGCCGTGGTTTACTTTATTACCATGGATACAAACCGCTAAGTCTTTGGTCATTTTGCCACTCTCTACTGTTTCAACACAAACTGCTTCTAGTGCATGACAGAAATTAATGAGCTCCTGGTTGTTGTCTAGCATACCTCTAAATTCAAGTCCTCTAGTCCATGCAAAGATAGATGCAATAGGGTTTGTAGAAGTAGGCTTACCTTTTTGGTGCTCTCTGTAGTGACGCGTAACAGTACCGTGTGCTGCTTCCGCTTCCATTACTTTACCATCCGGCGTTACAAGTGTAGAAGTCATTAAACCAAGTGATCCAAAACCTTGCGCTACCGTATCTGATTGTACATCACCATCATAGTTTTTACAAGCCCATACAAAATTACCGTTCCACTTTAAAGCACTCGCTACCATGTCATCAATTAAGCGGTGTTCGTAAGTGATACCAGCTTCAGCGTACTTCGCTTTAAACTCATTTTGGTATACTTCTTCAAAAATATCTTTAAAGCGACCATCATATTTTTTAAGGATGGTATTTTTTGTAGATAAATACAAAGGCCATTTTTTAACAAGCGCTTGATTAAAACAAGCTCTTGCAAAACCAAAAATACTTTCGTCGGTATTGTACATAGCCATGGCAACGCCATCACCTTTAAAGTTAAACACTTCAAATTCTTGAACGGTACCATCTTCACCTTCAAACTTCACGGTTAATTTACCTTTACCTTTTGTAACAAAGTCGGTAGCACGGTACTGATCACCAAATGCGTGACGACCAATACAAATAGGTGCTGTCCAGTTTGGAACAAGGCGTGGCACGTTGCTACAAACGATAGGCTCACGAAACACAGTACCATCTAAAATGTTACGGATTGTTCCGTTGGGGCTCTTCCACATTTGCTTTAACTTAAACTCTTCTACTCTTTGCTCGTCCGGCGTGATGGTAGCACATTTAATACCCACACCATACTGTTTGATGGCATTGGCTGCATCAATGGTAACTTGGTCGTTGGTTTCATCTCTATATTCCATACCCAAATCGTAATACTTGATATCAACTTCTAGGTAGGGTAAAATTAATTTGTCTTTGATAAACTTCCAGATGATACGTGTCATCTCATCACCATCCAATTCAACAACTGGATTAGCCACTTTAATTTTTTGTGCCATGGTTTACAATTTTGATTTAAAAGGCCACAAAGGTAGTGATTTCTAGGGCATTATACGTTCACAATTAACACCGGAATGTTTAATTTGTGCCTTACCGATTCGATGGTTTCGCCAAAAATATAGTCTTTGATGCCTTTATGACCGTGGGCCCCCATTACCAGCATATCTACCTTGTTGTCAGCCACAATTTTAACTATGGCCGCTGTCCTATTTTTAAAGCCCAGGGCCGTGCTCACTTGATACCCTTTTTGCTCCAATTGACGCTGATATTCCGACAACCTTTCTTGGTCTAACCTCGTTTCTTCATCATCACTAGCAGCACCTAAATAATGCGCCGATACCGATTCCACCACATGAATTAATACATAGTTACTACCCTGCTGCCCTTGTGCAAGTGCATGCGCAATTAATTTTTCATCGGCGAGGGTAAAATCTAATGCAATACCAATTTTTTGTGTTGGCTTTACCGTTAAATTATCTAAGGCTACAATATCACCATGCATACTTGATACAGGAACTTGTTTCTTTTTAAAAACCGGATAAAAAGTCATGATTAAAAAGAGCACCACAAACCCAAGCAATAAAAGTCCTACCGCAAACTTGGCGCCAAGTGTTGCATCACTATTCATAAAATCGATGGCAGCATGCAATACCAGTCTTCCATTGAGTGTCACTAAAATAAGTGCCACCAACCATGCAGCTATTTGCACCCATTTTTTTATCACGTAATCACCCATTTTTTCTTTATCACTAACAAAATGAATAAGCGGTATCACCGCAAATCCAAGTTGCACACTTAAAAGTACCTGACTAAAAACGAGTAAATCATCTACTTTTCCTTCACCATAAATACCAATAATAAATACAGCAGGACCAATGGCAATAAGGCGTGTAAGTAGGCGGCGCAGCCATGGATTTAAACGAATTTGCAAATAGCCTTCCATCACTATTTGTCCAGCAAGCGTACCTGTTACTGTAGAACTTTGACCAGCCGCAATAAGCGCCACTGCAAATAATATGGGTGCTAAATGTGTGCCCAGCAAAGGTTGTAATAAACGGTGCGCATCTTCAATACGGGCAACTTCTGTGTTACCGGTTTTAAAAAAAACGGTAGCTGCTAAAACGAGTATGGCAGCATTCACAAAAAACGCAGCGTTAAGCGCTACCAAACTATCAATAAAATTATACTTAAGTGCGCGCTTGATACTTTTTGAATCGGCTCCAATTTTTCTAGTTTGCACCAGTGCCGAATGCAGGTATAAATTATGCGGCATTACAGTAGCTCCAATAATACCAACGGCAATATACAAAGAGGCGTCTGTTAAAGGTGTTGGAATAAAACCAGTTGCCACTTCCGCCAAATTTGGATCCGCAATTAAAATTTCAATAAAAAAAGAAACGCCAATAGTAGCAACAAGCGCTAAAATAAATGCTTCCATTTTACGGATGCCATAACGCTGTAGTAGCAAAAATAAAAAGGTATCCACAACGGTAATTGCCACACCCCAAATGAGTGGAAGCCCCGTTAACAAATGAAGTCCAATAGCCATTCCCACTACTTCAGCTAAATCGGTGGCGGCAATGGCAATTTCAGCTAAAATATACAAGCAAAAATTAACAGCTGCCGGATAGGTTTCTCTATTGGCCTGTGCTAAATCACGCCTACGAACAATACCCAAACGAGCACTCAAACTTTGTAGTAAAAGTGCCATGATATTACTGAGTAGTAAAACCCAAATAAGTTGGTAACCAAACTGAGCACCCCCTTGCAAATCGGTGGCCCAATTTCCTGGATCCATATAACCTACACTCACCAAATAAGCTGGCCCAAAATAAGCCAATATGCGGCGCCATCCTTTACGAGGAAGCGTCGTGTCTATCGACTCATGTACTTCGCTTAAAGACTGGTTTTGTGGGGTCATTTATTTTTTGATTTATCTAAAATTTCAAAACAAATTTATGCATTAGTTGGTTCTTAACGACAAAGTTCTATTCCCACTTGAACATTAAGCCGTTATTTTATATAATTTTATAGATATGAAGAATTTGCTGACTATCTGCCTCCTCACCCTTTTATGGGGCTGTTCCAATAAAGCCCTAGATCTTTCAGGAGAAACAAACATCAAACCCTCCGATTATGTAACAGCTTTTACCCCTATCAATGGTAATTTCACTGCTTCGGATACCAATTTTATAAAGAAAGCAGATACCCTAAAAATTGGCGTTAAAGCACTACTTCAATTTATGCCTGATTCGGCGGTGCAACAAATGGTAAAAAACGAAAAAAAAGAAACCATTTATCCAGTAGGCGTGATTGAAAAAGAAACAGAAAAATATTTTTTGATCCTTGTTAAAAGTAAAAAAACAGCGAAGCTTTTTGTGTATGTTACCGATCAAAAATTAAAATATTTGGGCAATAAAGAACTACTAAATAACGAAAACAAAGACGCGTATGCACGCTCTGTATCTATCAATAAAGAGCCAACTTTTTTAATTAGTAAAGAAACCTATTCAAAAGATAAAGAACTCAAATTTTCAAGATCGGGATGGATATTTAATGCAGGTGCAGGATTTATGATTGTGGTGAATGACAGTAATGAATCACCAGAAAATAACGAAATCATCAATCCAATTGACACATTACCAAGTCTTGCCAAACTGAGTGGCGATTATAAACAAAATGAAAAAAACTACATTTCTATTAGAGATGGGAAAGACGCCAAAACATATTTGTTTTTTATTCATTTTGAAAAAAACAACGCCGATTGCATTGGAGAATTAAAAGGCTCACTCACTCTTTCTTCACCCACTGCTGGTCAATTCACGCAAAATGGAGACCCCTGCATTATTGATTTTTCATTTTCCGGAAATACAGTAAGGGTTAAAGAGCAAGGAACCTGTGGGAGCTATAGAGGTATCAAATGCTTTTTTGACGATAGTTTTACCCGAAAAAAGCCTTCAAAAAGCAAAAAAAAGCAGAAATAAGGCTGTTTACCCACAATTTAATGTGTACAAAGTACATTTTAAATATTTCCCCTATATTGCGACCCTATTTAAGCACTTAAACT